>JAPOYX010000027.1 GCA_026706345.1 Gemmatimonadota bacterium
CATTCCTGGTGCTGGTCATGTTCTGCTACATCCTGTTCATGCCGGCGGTGATCAATTTCGCGGTGGGCAGGGCCAGCCAAAGGACCGACCTGCCGGCGCAACTGGACGACATTCCGTTGGGAATAGTCCGCTTCGCCCTGGAAGACATCAGGATCGATGATATCCTGGACCGCTCGCATCCGCATCCGGCGCCATCGGTCACGGTGCGAGATTTCACCGAGCAGTGGATCGTTCCGCACCAGACCCACTACGTCGTGGCGGATGAGGAAGGGCTGGTCGGGATCGTGTCCCTGGAGATGCTCCGCTACCTGCCCAAGGACGCCTGGGGCAAGACCCGGCTCGACGCCGTGGTACGCCGCCAGACCCCGTTGGCCTGGCCTGACGAGCATGTCGAAGACGTGCTGCAGCGCATGTCGGAGAGTTCTCTTTCCGTCATGCCCGTCGTGGAAAGGGGTTCGGAGAGATTCCTGGGTGCGGTCACCAGCAACGACATCATCCAGCTCATGACCATGGAGACTACCGACGAGAGCAGGTCGCCCCACCGGCCGGTCAAGACCTCGACGCGGTCTTGACAGAACCCTCGAGGCGGCGGCTTGCCCGGCGATGCGCCATGGGCATCGAACAGACGATAACGCGCGTCAGGGAAGACGGATGGGCAGTGGTCCCCGGCATCATACCGGGTGGCGAGGTGGCTGGACTCAGACAGGGCGTACTCGCGACCATCGAGCAAGCCGAATCGGCGACCCCTGAATGGAAGCGACGCGTCGCCGGCAGCTTCTTCACCATCAACCAGTCGCTGGCGCCGTACGTGAGCGACCGGCGGATTGTGGGCGTCGCCGAGGCGCTGTGGGGCAGGCACGTCAAGATCACCGTGTCCACGCCCGTTGTGAGGCATCCGGGCAGCAATCCCCAGGGATGGCACTCAGACTGGCCGTTCAACCAGAAACACGCCGCCACCATCGAGGCGCCGTACCCCGACACGCCCATGCTGCTGACGGTGATCTTCATGCTCTCGCCGTTCACGCAGGAAAACGGCGGGACGTGGCTGGTGCCGGGAAGCCATCGAATCCCGAACAACTGGACCCCGGTCTGCGGAGAAGACGACCTGTCCGACCACCCGAGCCGCATCCAGGCGACCGGCGACCCGGGCAGCGTACTGATATTCGACAGCCGGATGTGGCACGCCGTGCCTACCAACGGAACGAACGAGGTGCGTGCCGGCCTCACGGTCCGGTATGCGCCGTGGTGGCTGAACGTCAACGTCCTCGTTCCCGGCACACCCGAGCGCGAGGACATGGTCGACGACGAGGGCAAGCCCGAGGCGAACCTCGTGTTCCCTATGCCCCGGGAGGTGTACGACTCGCTGCCCGAAGCCGCCAAGCCGCTGCTGCATCACTGGGTGAGATAGATGGCGACGGCCCTCCCCCTCCGGTGTCCGTGCGGACCGGGGCCGTCCCCAAATGCTACGCCTTCGCCTGTATGAGTACCCGCCCGCCGTCCTCCACGTCGACGTTCAACTCTCCCGATTCGATCAAGTCAACCCTGTGGGATCGCCGAACCGGCGACTCCCATCGAGGCGTGGATCTGTGCAAACTTCCACAGCTCTTCAACCTTTTCCAGGACACCCGTCATTCGCATCACGAACTCCTCTCTCGTGCCCTGCCATTTCAGCCGCCAGACCTGGCGCGTGTAGAACCACGCGACGTTGTCCCGTTCCTGCACGTCGAGGTTTATAAACTCGATGCTGAAATCCTCCGTGCTGGCAGCGTGGTTCCGGTAATACGCCGCGATCTCCGAGCTTCCCTCGACAACTTCGTCAGCGTCGGTACCGATTTTTACATAGTGAGAAGCAGGGAGCATCATTGCGATGAGGGTTTCGGCATGTCCAATGACAAGGGCGTCAAAATACGCCTGCACCGTATCATGCGCGTTCGGCATCATTGACTTGCAACCGGCAACACCACGGCCGCCCTGGCCCCCTTCGCCACGCTGGCACCGGTCCTGATTCTGACCCGATGATGATCCTTCAGAACATCCAGAATGCCACCTCCACCTGAAGGCGCCCGACCTGCTGGTAGAGTCAGGGCCACATCGTCCTGTGTGCCGGCCCCAAACTTGCTATGCCTTCGCCTGAATGAGGACCCCCCCGCCGTCCTCCACGTCGACGTTCAGGTTGTGCCTGTGCAGCAACGACATCCCGATGAGGGGCGTCGTATCCGACGCGTTGGCAACGACCTCTCTTGGCTGGCCGTCCCACAGCACCGTTACCCCGTAGACCTC
>JAPOYX010000028.1 GCA_026706345.1 Gemmatimonadota bacterium
CCCACGACGGGCTGGGGACTCCAGGGCAATCCGATCCATGCCGTCTCTTCCACCTCGACGCGCCGGTCGTTTAGGGAACGGCGGTGCCAGTAGGGCCGGGTGAGCCGGGCATCGGACGGAACGGATACCCGCCATGCCTCTACCACGCTTTCGTTGTACCCGATGTCCACGGTCGGCCCGGCGGGTTCGGCCATGGCCGGATCGGATGCGGCGGTCCATCCAACCGGGACGTCCAGGCCGAGGTGCGTGACACGGACAGGCCTCGTACTGCGGTTCAACAGCACAAGGTTCATGCCAAGCGTACCTCCCGGAACTACCCGGTCGTCGACGGCAAGCACTTCGAAGGCGATGCCGAGG
The DNA here is from genome assembly GCA_026706345.1 of Gemmatimonadota bacterium. NCBI lineage: Bacteria > Pseudomonadati > Gemmatimonadota > Gemmatimonadota bacterium. The sequence goes on from JAPOYX010000028.1 coordinate 358, forward strand.
GCCAGGGCCGCCACGTTGGTGAAGTCTGCTTCCTTCCGGTCAAGGAGAAAGAGGATGTCGGCCAGCGCACTACGCGGCAACGGGCTTTGAACGAGGTCTACCCGGAGCGCCCGGATGATCCGCAGGCCTTCCAGCACCGGATTGAGCAGGGCGGGGGGATCCAGCGGCCGGTAGGCGTCCACGGCCGCACGGGCCAGCGTGTCCAGCCGGCCGAGCCGGGCGGCGAATCCCGGGACCGCTTCGGCATCCGGACCGGCCATGGCGCGTAGGCGCATGAAGGTCGTGTCCAGTCCGTCGAAGAGGTGGTTGTCCCCGTCCGCATCCGCCATGCCCGAGCGGGCGACCAGCTTGATCTTGGTGGTCGCCGGGCCCTTGGGCTGGAGGGTCCCCATGTCCTGGGAGCGATGCATGCTGCGGCCCGCCAGGCCGAGTTCCCTGTACGACCGGTCCAGTACGGGGCTGTAGGACCCCACGTCGACCAGGAGGGAATCGATGCTGTCGAAGGCGGCCCGCGTGTTGTTGATGTACAGCTTCCGGGCCTGCCAGGGACGTAGCCCGTCCTGCAGGTGCTCCGGGAATCGGTCCGGGTCGGCGGCAGCGTAAAAGGCTTCGCGGGTGATCCTCCCGGACGCCTGGTGATGGCCGTGTCCGTCGCGAGGCGAATCGGCGAAGACGGACACGATCACGTCGGGACGAAAGCGGCGTATGACGCGCACCACGTCCGACAGCAGCATTCCATCCCGGTTCCAATATTCCAGGGTTTCCTCGGCCGATTTGGAAAAACCGAAGTCGTAGGTCCGCGTAAAGAACTGCTCCGCACCGTCGAACCGGCGGGCGCTCAGCAGCTCTTCCGTCCGGATCACGCCGATGGCGTCGTACAGTTCGGGTCCAATGAGGTTCTGGCCGCCTTCGCCCCGGTTGAGCGAAAGGTAGGCGGTCCGTGCGTGCAGCCCACGGCTTACATAGGCTACCAGTGCGCTGTTTTCGTCATCGGGATGGGCGCCGGTGTGCAGCAGGCTGGCGACGACGGGCAGGCGCAGCACGGCCTGGGCCAGCGTGGCCATTCCCTTGCCGTCGGGCACGGACCGGACAGTGCCGGAGGGATCGGCGGCGACTCGGGAGGCGGTGCAGGCGAGCAGGATGAAAAATATGATACGTGTATACATGGGTGGCCCCAATCGAATGGAACGACAGATACCGCGGAGATGCCGGCCAGGCCTGTCCCGGCTTTGACCAGCCCGGACCTGACCGGCCGGATTGCCGTACGGCCGTGGCATCGGTCCGGTCAGGCTTCCGGCAGGGAGCGGCGGTACAGCCAGAGGACGCCCGCTACCACGAGGAAGAGGCCGATGAACATCCAGCCGAATTTGCGTCGGGTATCGACTTCGGTGCGGGCGGTATCCACCTCCTTCTGAATGCGCGGGTAGATCTGTTCCAGTGAATCGACGACGGCGACCATTTCTTCGAGCACGAATACGTGGGAGGCCCGCTCGATATAGGCATCTCGCGCCAGGGACGCCTGCGCCAGAATCATGTCGACCGGAACGCCCGCCGAGCGGATCTCCTCCGCCGCCAGACGGAACGCGTTGACGGGTTCGAGTCCCCGGTCGGTCAGGGCGATGAATTCGTCCATGATTTCCTGCTCGTGACAGTCTTCGCAGTTGTCGGGTATGGAAATCAGGGACGCCTGGGGATAGATCACCTCGTGGTTCTCGTGGCAGTCCACGCAGTTGGGCCAGAAATCCCCCTCGAGGCCATGGGGGCTGGGTACGTAGTTGACCATCTGGACCTGATGACACTCGCCGCACAGCTCATGAATGACATACGGATCGGGCAGCCCTACGAAATCCCGTTCGACGGCGTGCGCTTCGTCCTCCACCATGGTGGCGGGATTCCCGCCGTGGCAGTCCTGGCAGGAAATGCCAGCGGGACGGTGCGCGCTTCGCTGCCATTCGGCCACCGGCAGGCTCATGTCCTCGTCGTCCAGGCCGGCGTGACAAGAGACACAGGTGTTGGTCGCCGCGGCCGGCTGTGCTGAAGCGGAACCGGCGGGCGTCCAGAAGAGGAACAAGGACGTCAGAAGAACGAGCGCGGCCTTCGCGGGATATCCCGCGGTTTGGTCGGACTGGGGGCGTCCCGCTCCAGCGCGCGGCAGATGTCCGGCATGCTTCCCGTCGCTCATTCCGTCCCCTCGCTGCCGATGTCCGGTTCGGCCGCCGGTTCCTCGACGGTCGCGATGGCGTGGGGCCAGCCGTAGATGTCGAAATGGTACCTCGTGCCCATGATAGTCATTTCCGTTTCCGAGATCTTGCCGAGCAGCGCGAGGACGATGTTGAGGACGATGAAGAAGATGCCGAGAGACGTCGCTATGGGCCGGCGGGACGGTTTGCGGGACGGTGTCCTGTCCCAGAAGGGCAACAGGCAGATGGCCAGGACCACTAGGCCGGACCCGATGATACCGATGGTTTTCGGGAGGTATTTCAGCGCCTGGTAGGAGGAAAGGAAATACCATTCCGGCTTGACGCCGACCGGCGTGTTGAAGGGATCGGCCTTTTCGTGCAACGGCAGGGGGTAGTATATGATCATGAAGATCATCGACGCCAGGACCAGCAATACCACGATGGCTTCTTTCATCACGTGCTGGGGGTAGAAAGGCTTGCCGCCGGCTTTCGTCAGTTCTTCCGGCGTCTTCTCCGGCACGTCCGTTCCTTCGAGCGGCGAGATGCCCTTGTACCGGATAAGGATCAGGTGCACGGCCACCAGGGCGACGAACACCCAGGGCAGCAGCACGACGTGAAGCATGAAGAAGCGGGTGAGGGTCACGTCGGAAATGATCTCTCCGCCCCGCATGAGAATCAGCAGCTGCTCGCCGATGACCGGGGTCGCGGCGGCGATTTCCGTACCCACGGTCGTTCCCCAGTAGGAGAGCTGATCCCACGGCAGGAGATAGCCCGTAAAACCGAAGGCCAGGGTCACGACCAGCAGGCCGAATCCGAAGAGCCAGGTAAGCTCCCTGGGTTTCTTGTATCCACCGTAAAAGAATACACGCACCGAGTGAAGAAGCAGGAAGGCGATCATGAAATTGGCGCCGTAGGTATGCACCTGGCGCATGAGCCAGCCGAAGCGCACTTGCTCCATGATGTACCTGACGCTTTCGTAGGCCGTATCGGCCGACGCCTCGTAATAGATCATCAGGAAGACGCCCGAGACGGCCTGGGAAAGAAAGAACATCAGGGTGACCGTCCCGAAGGAAAACAGCCAGTTGAGATGGCGGGGCACGGGCTTGGTCAGCTGGCGGCGGCAGAAGTCGACGACGACCGATATTTCCACGCGGTCATCGAGCCAGTTGTACACCCCGTTGGACAGGCGTCTGATCATAGTGGCTGGTTTCATGCTCCGCGTGGGAAGGGTCGTCCGGACACCGATGGTTACGCGCCGATGATGATCTTGTCGTCGGTGACGGACAGTTCAACCGCGGTCAGGGGGGCGGGGATCGGTCCGCCCTGGACGCTGCCGTCCGTGCCGAATTTGCCGCCGTGACAGGGACAGACCAGGCTCCGCGTTCCGCCCTCCCACTTGACGACGCAACCCAGGTGGGGACATACGGCGTTGAAGGCGACGTAACCGTCGGATGTGTTCACCACGATGGTCGGCCGACCCCGGTAGATCACCGTCATGGCCGTACCCGGAGGAACGGACGCCCGGTCGATTTCGACCCGGCTGCTGCCCTCGGCCTCGGGGGGCGGCTCGATGTAACGGATGAGAGGATAGGCGGCCATCAGGGAACCGATACCGCCCAGCACGCCAAGGCATCTCTGCAGGAATCGGCGGCGGCGGACCGGGTCGGGACGCGTCTTCCGGGGTGTTTTACCGGACTTCTTTCCGGGTACCGCAGACCCGGGTGGCTTCTGTGACGAGGACATGTACATTAACCCGTACTGACGTGGCTTCTGGTCATGCGTAGAGTAAGGACCGCCGGCCTGATTGTCAACCTCTTTCGGGGGTTCCGGCGGACGCGCGGCCGTCCCGAATCGGCTTGACACGCCGGGATAAAAGGGCGTACCTATTCAGGTACCATGACCGCTTCACCTTACAGAACGGTCCTGCCGCTCCTGGCGGCGGCAACCCTGGCGTGTATTCCCGGATGCACCGCGTCTTCCCTCTCCGTCCGTTTCGACATCCATCGGTCGCCCCTGCTCGGCCTCCCCGACCAAGACGCGACGATAGCCTTCCTGGGTTTCAACGGGACCGACCTGGCCCTGAACAACCTGACCGGGTATCTGTTCGCCCGCGCCCTGGTATCGGATTCCACGCTGGCGGCGATAGAAATGAGACCGGTGCTTCGGACGCTGGCGCGTCATCCCCACGAGGCCGGACAGGTCTCCGATTCTCTCGCGCTGGTCGTGGGAAGAGAAATGAACGCCGGAATCGCGGTGGTCGGCGATCTCGACAGGGCTTATACGGAAGAGTACGGAGAGGTAAAGGTCTTTCGAGAGGAAGAGACCGTCGGGGTGAGACTGGGAGGATCCAACGTCCGCGTCATAAACAAGGCCTATGTCCTGCCGCATATCGACCAGACAGCGGCCGTTACGACCACGCTCAGGGTCTACGGAGTCAGATCGAAGATGCTGATCGGCAGCTATACCGTCACGGAATCCCAATCCTACCGCACGGTACTGCCCGAACCCGTCGAAGCGCCGCCGGAGGGAGCCGTCTCCGTCGAGTTCGTGTCGCCGATGCTGACCGAAGTTCTGGCCAGGCGCATCGTGGACCGGCTGATGGCTTCCCTGGTCCGGGAACAGATTCAGGTTACCCGCCGGCTCATCGCTACCCCTGACCGCCGGGCCCTCTCCGCGGCGCGGGGGGGAGACTGGTCCCGGGCGGTAACGATCTGGGAAGGTACCGTGGCGGAGGACCCGCACGACGCGGCGGCGTGGAACAACCTAGCGGTCGCCTATGAAAGGTCCGGCCGCAGGGGCGATGCCGAGGCAGCCTACCATAACGCTCTGTCCGCGAGCCCCGGCGACAGGACGATAAGGTCCAACAACCGGGCATTCGGACGCGCCGCGGACGACAGGTCGGACCGGTGAGCCGGGAGCGGTCTCGCGATGGCTGTCCGGATCGTGAAACCGGCGGGGGGTCCGCGCGCCGCGCTGCGTGATCGCGCTACCCGATCCGGACCATCCGGTTCCCCACGGCCGATTCGTAGATTCCATCCAGGATTTGCATGATCTCGACGCCTTGTTCGCCCGTCGACATCGGCGTGCGCCCGGCCCGGATGCAGTCCACGAAATGGGCGATCTCGGCCGCGATGCAGTCCGACCATTCCCGCGGCGTATAGGCGGGCGTGATATCCACCTGTTCACCGTGCAGGTCGGTATAAACGGTCAAATCGTTGCCCGTGATCTCGGCGCCGCCCCGGGTGCCCATCAGCTTGACGTAGGATCCCTCCGTGCGAACGTGGGAGGCCCAGCTCGTCTCCGCAACGAGCGTGGCATCGCCCTCGAACCGGATGAAGGCCGCCGCGAGGTCTTCCACGTCGAAGACGCCTTCCACCACGCCGCTCAGCCGGGTATAGGCGGCGCCCACGACAGACGCGGGGCGCGGGTTTCCCATGAGCCAGCGCGTGAGATCGATCATATGGACGCCGAGGTCGATCAACGGGCCGCCTCCGGCCTGGGACTTGCGGGTGAACCAGGTTCCCGTTCCGGGAATGCCGCTCCGCCTCAGCCATCCGGTTTTGGCGTAGTAGATCTCGCCCAGCACGTCCTGCTCGACGAGCTTCTTCAGGATCTGCGTCTCGGTACGAAACCGGTTGTTCAGGGCGATCATCAGGTACCGGCCGCTGCGCCGGGCGGCGGCGACCATGTCCCACGCCTGGGCGGCGTTCAGCGCCATGGGTTTTTCGCACAGCACGTGGGCGCCGGCGTCCAGGACATCGATGGTCACGGGGGCGTGGAGAAAATTAGGGAGACAGACGCTGACGAGATCGGGTTCCAGGGCGAAGAGGTCCCGGTAGTCGGTAAACGCGTGGGGCACGTCGTGTTCCGACGCGGTCCGCTCGACCAGTTCCGTATCCAGGTCGGCCAGTCCCACGACTTCCACCCGGTCGTTCTTCAGGTAACCGGCGAGATGAGCCTGCCCCAGCCCCAGTCCGATCACGCCAACGGTCGTTCTGTCGTTCATCCGCTCCCCGTCCCGGTCCGGCGGCTACTTGCCGCCGCGGTAGGCGATCAGGTCGATCTCGATGCCGGCGTTCAGCACGACACCGGACTGGATGGTGGAACGGGCCGGCGGATCGCCCGTGTAATAGGACCGGTACACCTCATTCATGGCGGAGAAGTCATTCAGGTCGCTCAGAAACACCGTGGCCTTGACGACGTCGTCCATGGTCAATCCGGACTTGGCCAGCGCCTTCTGCAGGTTGTCCATGACCATTTTCGTTTCCGCTTCGATGCCGCCGGGGATAATCCGGCCCCGGACGGCCGCGATCTTGCCGGAAAGGAACACGAAGTCGCCCGCTTCGATGGCCTCGCTGTAGTTCTGGCCGGGCGCGATGGCCTTGCGGCCGCGGTCGTCCTGCGACTGGGCGGGCAGCACGGCGTAACCCAGGGAAACGGCGGCGACGACCAGCGCCGTGAAACCGGCGAAAAACCACTTGGAAACGACGATACTGAACTCGACCGTTTCTTCGCTTTTATTGCCGCGCAGTCGAATGATCGAACCCATGATACCCTCCTCTGATTTTGGTTGACACTATACGCCTCCGGCATTATCTTTATAGTCTATGACCAAAAAATCAAGTAGTATTAGGAAAAGGATGGATATGTCTACGAGCCCGATTGTATGCATGGTCCGCCTGCAGTTGCCTCTTCGGACCCGGGACTCGATAAAACCAGATTGAAACGAAGGAAAATGCACCGTCAGAGTGCATTTTTTTTTGTCCGCCTTTTCATCTCCATGGAAGGTCAGGGTCGCATGCAGGAAAGCTTGAGAGCGCTGTTGGAATTGCAGAAGACGGATCAGGACCTGCACGAGCTCGAACAATTCAAGGTAGACATTCCCAGTCAGTTGGAGACGATGCGCACCGTCCGGGCCGAGGCGGAAACCAGGCTGGCGGATCAGGAAACGAAGGTCGCGGACATCGAAAAAGACCGGCGTCAGCACGAACGGAACCTGCAGGCCGCCCAGGAACAGGTCAAGAAGTACCAGGGACAGCTCTACAGCGTAAAGACCAACAAGGAGTACGACGCCCTCCAGACGGAGATCCAGGCGCAGAAGACCCTCATCTCGGAGTTCGAAGATGCGATTCTGCAGCTGATCACCGAGGCCGAGGCGGAGAGCGAAACGCTGGAGACCATGCGCGGGGAGACCGAATCGCTGATCGAGCGCTTCGACGAAGAGCGCGCGGCGCTCGAGTCCAGGCTTTCGGCGGTGGACGAAGACATCGCCGTCAAAATGGATGAGCGAAAGAGAATGTCCATGCGCGTGGAGAACCAGATCCTCAAGGTATACGACCGCATTCGGCGGAACCTGCGCGGGATGACCGTCGTACCCGTAAAGAAAGGGGCCTGCTCCGGCTGTTTCCACGTGATTCCATTGCAGGTCATACTGCAGATCCGCCAGGGACACCGGCTGATTTCCTGTGAAAGCTGCGGTCGGATCCTGATCATGGAAGAAGGCCTGGAGTACTGAAACCCCTCTGACCGCAACGCGCCGCCCGGCGCGCCCGTCCCCGTATCTCCCACGCCGGGGTTGAAACGCGTCGCGCAATCAGGTATATTAACGGGGTAAAACGTTCCAAGTCGTCCAGGCGATCGCGCTCGCCGATGGGCGGGCGAGGAAAGTCCGAGCACCACAGGGCAGGATGCCTGCTAACGGCAGGGGGCAGTGATGCCACGGAAAGTGTCACAGAAAACACACGGCCGATCCCTTCGGGGAGGCAAAGGTGAAAAGGCGAGGTAAGAGCTCACCGCGGTCCGGGCAACCGGTCCGGCAGGACAAACCCCATCTGGTGCAAGACCGAATAGGAGAGGAGAGACGGCCCGTCTCGCCCGCCGGGAAACCGGAGACTCTCGGGTAAGGTCGCAAGAGGCGGCTGGCGACAGTCGTCCCAGATAGATGATCGCCACCTTCACCGCGAAGGCACAGAACTCGGCTTACGGACGGCTTGGACGTTTTACGGTACCTGGCTTCTCCGCATCCGCCTGAATGGCCAGGCGCCACGCTCACCTTCAACTTCAACATCCGGTCTGGTCCATGAACAGCCGCTGGGTCCTACACGACGAACATCCCGATGTTCCCCGGATGATGGAGTTGATCAACGTCCCGCGCGTGATCGCGCAGATCCTGCTCAACCGGGGCGTCTCGACCTTCGACGACGCCCGGCATTTCCTGAAGCCCACCCTGGATGACCTGCACAGTCCCTTTCTCATGGCGGACATGGACCTGGCCGTGGAGCGGATCGCCGACGCCATCGAACGGCGCGAGCACATCATGGTCTTCGGGGACTATGACGTGGACGGCACGACGGCGACGACCCTGCTGTACCTGACGATCAAACTGCTGACGGACGAAATCTCCTCTTACATACCCAATCGCATGACGGATGGGTACGGACTGTCCATAGAAGGGTTGCAGGAAGCCAGAAGCCGCGGCGTAACACTGATCCTGGCCGTCGACTGCGGGATCACCGCGCACGCGGAGGTGGACCGGGCCCGCGAGATGGGGATCGACGTCGTCATCATCGACCATCACGTCCCGGGCGATACCCTTCCGAACAGCGTCGCCATTCTGAACCCCAAGCGGGCCGACTGCGGGTACCCGTTCAAAGAGCTCTGCGGCGTCGGACTGGCGTACAAGGTGGCGCAGGCGCTGGCCGAGCATGTCGGACTGCCGGAGAACGCGGTGTATACGCACATGGACCTCGTGGCCCTAGGCACGACGGCGGACATCGTCCCCCTGCGCGACGAGAACCGGGTGCTGACCAAGTACGGACTGGACATGATGCAGCAGACGCACAAGTCGGGCCTGCAGGCGCTGCTCGACGTGGCGGGCCTGCGGGAGAAGGAACTCTCGACGGGACACATGCTCTTCATGCTCGCGCCCCGCATCAACGCCGCCGGCCGCATGGGCGACGCCACGCGCGTGGTCCGCCTGCTGATTACCGAAGACCAGCAGGAAGCGGCGGACCTGGCCAGGGAGTTGAACGAGGAGAACCAGCGAAGGCGCAAGGAGGACACCCTCACCTTCGAAGCGGCCAGGGACGTCGTGGAGAAGGATCCGTTTCTCCGGGAGGCCAAGGGCCTCGTACTCGCTTCGGACACCTGGCATCCCGGCATCATCGGCATCGTCGCGTCCCGCATGGTGGAGGCCTTCAACCGGCCGGTCGTCATGATTTCGACGGCAGGCGAGAAGGGACGGGGATCGGCGCGGACCGTGGGCGACTTTCACCTGTACAACGCCATCAAGGAGTGCTCCGACCTGCTGATCCAGTTCGGCGGGCACCATCACGCGGCGGGCCTTTCCATCGAAAAGGACCGCATCGAGGCGTTCAGGCACAAGTTCCACGAGGTGGTGGCCGCGCGCGCAACCCCGGCGGACTTCGTCCCCCGGCTCGAAATCGATTCGGAAATCGAGCTCGACGAGGTTACCCCGCGCATGATCAAGCTCATGAAGATGCTCGGGCCCTTCGGTCCGGCAAACACCCACCCGGTTCTCGTGTCGCGCAACCTGAGCCTCGTGGGTTCCACAAGGACCATCGGCGTGGAGAAAAAACACCTGAAATTCAGGGTAAGGCAGAATGGCCGCGTCATGGAGGCCATCGGATTCGGCATGGCGGACTACGCCGAGCGAGTCAACGATAGCCGGGACCAACTCGACCTGGCCTTTACCCTCGAGGAAAATACCTTCCGGGGCGAAACCAGCCTCCAGCTGCGCATAAAAGACATAAAGACCGCCACGGTCTAGCCGCCATTCCCGCTATGAAGCTACTCGATCGTTTCCTCGACGGCGACCGGATCGCCCTGTCCCGCGTCATCACCCTGTTGGAAAACGACGGAGACCGGCGTTCCGCCATACTGGACTTGCTGTATCCCCGGTCCGGAAAAGCCCGCCGTATCGGCGTTACGGGGCCGCCCGGGGTCGGCAAGAGTACCCTTACGGACCGCCTGACGTCCTCTTTGCGCAAGAACGGACGCACCGTGGGCGTCATTGCCGTGGACCCGACCAGTCCCTTCAGCGGCGGGGCGCTGCTCGGCGACCGGCTTCGCATGCAGAGTTCATGGGACGACCCGGAAGTCTACGTGCGCAGCCAGGCCGACCGAAGCCACGCCGGCGGCCTGTCCGAGGCGACCCCGCACGCCATGACGGCCCTTGACGCCTTCGGCAAAGAAGTTATCATTGTGGAGACCGTGGGCGTGGGGCAATCCGCCCTCGACGTGTCCGAAGTCAGCGATACCACCGTCGTCCTGCTCACTCCGGAATCGGGCGACAGCATACAGGCCATGAAGGCCGGGCTGATGGAAATCGCCGACGTGCTGGTCGTGAACAAAGAAGACCGGGAAGGAGCCGGCCGGTTCGCCTCCGAACTCCAGATGATCGTGGACATGCGGCGCTGGGGCGACGGCTGGAAACCGCCCGTCCTCCGGGTCAGCGCGCGGGACAATACCGGGATGGACGGCCTGTACGAACAACTGGCCGCCCATGGAGACTACCTCTCCGGCGAGGGCCGGCTGGAGAAGCGGAGGCTCCGCCAGGGCCGTTCGGCCATACAGCGGGCGCTCGGCGAATTGTGGCGCGGCAGGCTGACGGAGCTTCGCGACGGGGACGACACGCTCGACCGCCTTTCCGAACGCGTGGCCCGCAGGGAAATCCAGCCCTTCGCGGCCGCCCGGGAAATCATGGACAGCCTGTCGATATGACGTGGAGGTGTCTGAGCCCGCGCGGGTTCGCGGGCCGGGGAATACGATCGACCGCGGTTTCGCGGGTTGAGAGAGTTCGATCATGGCAGAAAACATTCGCGTGCTCGTAGCCAAACCGGGCCTGGACGGCCATGACCGCGGCGCGAAGGTGGTGGCCAGCGCGCTCAGGGACGCCGGTATGGAGGTGATCTACACCGGGCTCCGGCAAACGCCCGAAATGATCGTGGAGGCGGCCATCCAGGAGGACGTGGACGTGGTCGCCCTCAGCATCCTGTCGGGCGCCCACATGACCATTTTCCCCCGCGTGATGAACCTGCTGCGGGAAAAGGGCGTCCTTCACATGCTGCTCACCGGCGGCGGGATCATTCCCAAAGCCGATGCGGAGGAACTTGCGAAACTCGGCGTGGGGAAGCTGTTCGGACCAGGTACTTCGACGCGCGACATCATCGCCTACATCCGGGAGGAAGTGGGGCGACGCCGCGTGGAGGATGAGATTTAGGCCGCGCCGGACCGCGGTTCGAAGGGGCGGCGGGTGGATCGAGGGGGCAGCGCAGTCGAGGATGAGATTCAGGCCGTGCCGGACCGCGGTTCGAAGACGCGGCGGATCGGCATTGAGCCATGGAGGATTACATGCGGAAATCTTTACTGGCAGTGGCGGTTGCAGGCTTGATGACATTGGTGTGGTCTGTCGGCGGCGAGGCGCAGGTGCGCAAGTCGACCGCGGACCTGGTACTGAAGAACGGCACGGTGTACACGATGGACGATGATCGGCCCAAAGCGCAGGCCGTGGCCGTCATCGGAAACCGGATCGCCGTCGTGGGCGTCAACGAAGACGTGGAACCCTTCATCGGTCCCGACACCCGGGTGATCGATATGGAAGGCCAGACCATGGTGCCCGGGTTGAAGGAAAGCCACGGCCACCTCATGAGTATCGGAGTCGCGAAGATGACGGTCGACCTGGTCGGTATTTCGGGTTACGACGAACTCATCGAACGGGTGCTGGCGGCGGCCGAGGGGGTGGAGGAAGGCGAGTGGATCACCGGCCGAGGATGGCACGAGGAGAAGTGGACGGACCGCAGTTCGCTCACGGTCCGCGGGTTCATGACCCATCACAGGCTGAGCGAGGCCGTGCCTGATATCCCGGTATACGTGCGCAGGGCCGACGGCCATGCCGCGTTTGCCAACGCCAAAGCCATGGAACTGATGGGTATAGACCGGGACACGCAGTCTCCCGAAGGCGGCGACATCATCAAGGACGCCGACGGCAACCCGACGGGTATCCTGGTGGACAAGGCGATGGGACTGGTGCGCGTTCCCGGCTTAACCGAAAACCAGCGGCGGCAGGCCCTCGAACTCGGCATCCAGGAATGCCTGGCCAACGGAATCACCATGTTCGACGACGCCGGGGTCGGCATGGACGGGATCGACCTGTACAAGGAATACGCGAATGCGGGCAAACTGGACATGCGGGTCTATGTGATGGCCTCGAATCTGCACACCATGGTCGCCTTGAAAAAACCGTGGTCTCACCCGGATGGGTTTCTCACCGTCCGCGCCGTCAAGATGTACGGCGACGGGGCCCTCGGTTCGCGGGGAGCATGGCTGCTGGAGCCCTACGAGGACGACCCGGGCAATTCCGGATTCCCCACGACCCCGCCTGAAACGATCTACGAGGCCGCGCATTATGGCCTGGAGCATGGCTGGCAGGTGTGCACTCACGCCATAGGCGACCGCGGAAACCGCATGATACTCGACATGTACGAGAGGGCGATGAAGGAATTTCCCCACGTGAAGGACCACCGTTTCCGCGACGAGCATACCCAGATACTGGACGAGGCCGACATCCCCCGGTTTGCCCAGCTGGGCGTGATCGCTTCGATGCAGGGAATACACGCGACCTCGGACCTTCCCTGGGCGACGGACCGGCTCGGCCACGCCCGCACGGCGGAGGGCGGTTATGTCTGGCAGAAGCTGCTGCAGCATGGCGTGAAGATCATCAACGGAACCGACGCGCCGGTCGAAGACGTCAGTCCAGTCGCTTCCTTCTACGCCAGCGTGACCCGTGAGCGGCCCGACGGGACGCCCGAAGGCGGGATGTTCGGCGACCAGCGCATGTCACGCCAGGAAGCCCTGAGATCCTATACGCTGGATGCGGCCTACGGTTCGTTTCACGAAGACGTGCTCGGTTCCATCGAGCACGGCAAGCTCGCGGATTTCACGGTGCTGTCGAAGGACATCATGACCGTGCCCGAGAACGAGATCCTGGATACGGAAATCGTGTATACCATCGTGGACGGCAAGGTGCGGTACGAAAGAGGGCGGCCCGCCATGCCCTGAACGGGTTGACCACGGTACAAACAAGTTGCGCAGGGAACGGGGAGGGAACCGAAGGGGGCTTTCCCCGTTCTTTTTATCAGGAGCATGTTACAGGAGCATCCTTCGACACGGTTGTTCGCGGG
>JAPOYX010000029.1 GCA_026706345.1 Gemmatimonadota bacterium
CCAACGAATGGCTCGATAATGAATTGCCCTCCGCCAGGAGCATACAGGAGCCTTTTCGCGAAAACAACGACAAGGTGACCATCTGGATCGGACTGCACGCCCCGCCAAGCCGGCACACGTACTCTCCCTCACTGCTCAAGGCCCGTTCCGTCAACGAAGTCATTGCCCCGGCCTGGAACGCCATGTACAAATTCAACAACTTCCTCTCGGGGTTCTCCCACCCCCGGGCCCAACCCTTCGTCCCGGACCGTGTCGAGATCGCCGTGCAGAAGCTGCCCAGGTACATGGAGGACCAGTCCGGCAATGCCGTGGACTGGCCGCTGGATTCGATAGGCCTGGCCGAGATGACGGGGAAGCGCCCACGCGGATACCGGACACTCATCGGGGCAGACGCCCGCGAAGCCTACCGGCTGCTGACCGAACATCAGGTGATTCGTTCCGCCGGCCAGGTATACCTCGTATGGGTGCGCCCGCTTCTCCTGGACGGCCTGCCCTGACCTGACGCGGCCAGCCCGCGGTTAATCCTTCCGAGGCCGCCTGGACCGTCCGGAACGTCTCTTTGCCCGCTATCCCTTCACGGCGCCTAAAGCCAGTCCGCGCACCATGTATCGCTGAACGAAGGCGAACACGGCCAGCGCGGGAAGCAGCGCCAGGGTCGCGCCGGCCATCATGCGTCCCCAGTGGATGTCGTACTTGCTGATGAAATTGTACAGGCCCACGGGCAGGGTGAAGGTGGATTCCGTGTTCAGGAACATCACCGCGAAGAGCAGTTCGTTCCAGGCGCCGATGAAGGCGAACAGAAAGGTCGCGATCAGCCCGGGACGCGCCAGCGGCACGGCCACGCGCAGAATCGCGCCCATCCGGTTGCATCCGTCCACCATGGCGGCCTCCTCCAGCTCCGACGGAACGCCCGCGAAGAAGCCCTGCATCATGAGCGTGCAGAAGGGGATGTTCAGCACCGTATACACGATCATCAGACTGTAGAGCGTGTCGAGCAGGCCGAGTATCCGAAAGATGATGAAGAGGGGGACGATGAGCACCACCACGGGCATCATCTGGGTCGCCAGGAAGACCAGGAGCGTGACCTGGCGTCCCCGGAAGCGGTAGCGCGCGAGTGCGTAGCCGCCCAGGACGGAAACGGTCAGCGTGCAGGCCGATGCCAGGCTCGCGACTGTAATGCTGTTGGTGAAGAACCGGGGGATGTCGGTGCGCAGGAAGGCCGCGACGTAGTGCTCCAGCGTAGGCGCCGACGGGAAATACCGCAGGGGCCAGACAAAAAGATCCTGTTCCGGCGTCAGGGAAGTGACCACCATCCAGTACACGGGGAAAACCGCGAAGAGAAGAAACGCGCACAGTCCGGCGGCGTGCAGCAGGCGGCGCCATGGGCCCGGTCGGATCATCGTCCCTTCCTCAGATGGCGGCCCGGTCGGATCATCGTCCCTTCCTCATATGGCGCCCTGGTCGGACCATCGTCCCTTCCCTCAGATGGTGGCCTCTTCGCCGTAGAACCTCGTGACGCGGAGGAATACGGCGGTAAAGACCAGTGAAACCACGGTCAGCGCGACCCCCAGGGCGGCCGAATACCCGAAATCCAGTCCCAGGAACGCTTTCTGGAACACGTAGAGGGCCAGGGTGCGGGACGCCCCGGCCGGACCTCCCCCGGTCATGACCCAGATCAGGTCAGCCCAGTTGAAGATCCAGATCGCCCGGAGCAGGATCGTGATGACGATGGCCGGTTTCACCATGGGCGCGGTGACGCGCCAGAAGGACTGCCAGGCCGTGGCGCCGTCCATGTCGGCCGCTTCGTACAGGCTGGGCGGGATAGCCTGCAGGGCGGCGAAGAGCATGATGGCGAAGAAGGTGACCCCGAACCATATATTGGCGAGTACGCAGGAGAGGAGAGCCGTCTCCCCGCGGGACAGGAACCCGACTTTCTGATCCATCAGTCCGGCACGGATAAGCAGGTCGTTGACCAGCCCGAATTCCCCGTTCAGCAGCCAGGCCCAGATGATGGCGATCAGGAATCCCGACACCGCCCACGGCGCGAAGACAACGGCCTGGAAGATCCCCCGGCCCCTGAACCGCGCGCTGTTGAGCAGCAGCGCCAGGCCGAAGCCGAGCAGGAACTGGAAGAACAACGATACGACCACCCAGACCACGGAGTTCCACAGGCTCCGCCAGAAGTACTCGTCCCCGAGCATGAACGCGTACTGGTCCAGTCCGACGAAGGGCGTATTGAGGGGATCCATGAGTTGGTATTCCCGCAGGGATAGCAGGAACACCGTGGCCATGGGGTAGAACAGGAATCCAGCGATGAGCAGGTAGGCGGGGGCC
>JAPOYX010000030.1 GCA_026706345.1 Gemmatimonadota bacterium
AGCACCTGGCAAAACGGACCTTCTTTGTGAGTGAGCGCTACACAATTGCGGATATCGCACTATACGCCTACACCCATGTCGCCCACGAGGGGGGCTTTGAGTTGGATCGTTTTAAGGCGATTCGGATATGGCTTGATCGCATCCGGGTACAACCCGGCCATATCTCCATTCTACAAACCTGAGACCCATGACCCCACGGTCTCACCCAACTCGTTTTGCACCTCCTCATCGGTTCGTCCCGAGCGTTTGAGGACGTGAAAGGAGTGGTCGCCGCCCTCAACAATATGGAGGGGCGCGCGCTTGCCCAGGCTGCGGCATAAGGGCATGATGCAAGCGAGTTCGGCCAGCCTGTCCCGGGTCCCTTGTAAGAAGAGCATGGGAACGATCACCTCGGCTAAATGCGCACCCCGCTCGCTTGACGGTTTTCCTGCCGCGTGGAGGGGAAAGCCGTAAAAGATCAACCCTCGAACATCCGGCAGGCCGCCCTCGGCCGCAACAAGCGAGGTCAGCCGTCCCCCCATGGATTTTCCGCCGGCCAGGAGGGGCAACCCCCGGGCCGCTTTTTTTGCCGTCTCAACCGCCGAGACGATGGTTGCGCGTAATGTCGTTTGGGAGTCGGGGCTTTTCTTTCCCTTTTCCATATACGGAAACTGATAGCGAAACGTCGCAATTTTTTGGGTGGCAAGCTGCTCTGCCGCGGCCTGCATAAAGGGGTGCTGCATTCCGGCCCCGGCCCCGTGGCCCAGCACGAGCAGGGCACGGGCGGACGTGGGCCGCAGGAGGAGCGCAGAGACGGCACCGGCCCGCTCGGTCGGTGTAAAGTGAAGCGTTCGAAGCGAAGTTGCCATGCGAGCCTATGCCTTTTTCTGCCGCTCCGCTTTTTGGATTTTGGTCCAGGTGTCCCGCAGGGTCACGGTTCGGTTAAAGACCGGACGGCCTGGAGACGAGTCGGCCGTATCCACACAGAAATAGCCCTGCCGTTCAAACTGAAAGCGACGACCGGCTTCGGCCTGGGCCAGGCTCGGCTCGACTTTGCAGTCGGTCAAGATCTCAAGCGAGTGCGGGTTCAGATAGTCGGTGAACGCCTGTCCGTCTTCTGCATTATCCGGGTCGGGCTTGGTGAAAAGATGATCGTAGAGTCGGACCTCGGCGGTGACGGCCTGCCCGGCTGACACCCAGTGAATGGTAGCTTTGACCTTGCGACCGGCGGTCGGCCCGCCACTGCGTGTCTCGGGATCGTAGGTGCAGTGAATTTCCGTAATCTCTCCGGCGTCATCTTTGACGACGCTGACGCATTTGATGATATAGGCGTAGCGTAAGCGCACTTCCCGGCCGGGCGCGAGACGAAAAAATTTACGCGGCGGCTCTTCGCGAAAGTCCTCGCGTTCAATGTAGACCACTCGTGAGAAGGGGACGTGCCGCGTGCCGGCGCTGGCATCTTCCGGGTTGTTGATCGCGTCGAGAGATTCGACCTGGTCTTGGGGATAATTGTCTATGACAACCCGCAGGGGACGGAGGACCGCCATGACCCGCGGCGCGGTTCGATTCAACTCTTCGCGGATACAGTGTTCGAGCATGGCATAGTCAACCGTGCTGTTCCGTTTGGCCAGGCCGATACGTTCGCAGAAGGTTCGAATCGACTGCGGCGTGTAGCCTCGGCGACGGAGTCCGGCCAGGGTCGGCATACGCGGGTCGTCCCAGCCGCTCACATATCCGTCTGTCACCAGAGCCAGGAGCTTGCGTTTGCTCATGACCGTATAGGTCAGGTTCAAGCGGGCGAATTCGATCTGCTGGGGATGACTCGAAACGGGGAGGACGTCCAACGCCCAGTCGTACAGGGGACGATGATCCTCGAACTCCAGGGTACACAGCGAGTGGGTGATCCCTTCGAGCGCGTCACTCAGACAGTGAGTGAAGTCATACATGGGATAGATGCACCAGCTCTCTCCCGTGCGGTGGTGTGTGGCCTTCAGAATTCGGTATAGCGTCGGATCACGCATATTGATGTTGGGCGAGGCCATATCGATCCTGGCCCGTAGGACGTGGACGCCCTCCGGAAACTCGCCGGTGCGCATGCGGGCGAACAGGTCGAGATTTTCTTCAACCGAGCGCTGCCGGTAGGGG
>JAPOYX010000031.1 GCA_026706345.1 Gemmatimonadota bacterium
GCGGACCAGGCGGACCAGGCGGACCAGGCGGACCAGGCGGACCAGGCGGACCAGGAGACTCCACAGTGACGGACACTACCACCGAAGTCCAGATTCATCCCACGGCCATCGTGCATCCCGACGCGGAGTTGGGAGCCGGCTGCAGTATCGGTCCCTACACGATCGTGGAACCCAACGTGACTATAGGGGCGGGTACCCAGATCGCATCCAGCGCGCTGATCGGCGCCCATACCCGTATCGGCGCGGAGTGCAGGATCTATCACGGGGCCGTTGTGGGATCGATCCCCCAGGATCAGAAATTCATTGGCGAGCAGTCCACCCTGGAGATCGGAGACCGGACTTCCATCCGGGAGTTCACCACGCTGAATCGCGGGACCAGCGCCCTGGGAAAGACGGTGATCGGAAGCGATACCCTGGTCATGGCCTACGTGCACGTCGCCCACGACTGCGTAATCGGCAACCGGGTGATCCTCGCAAATGGCACGCAACTGGGCGGCCACGTGGAAATCGAGGACTTCGCCATAACCGGCGGACTCGTCGCGGTTCACCAGTTCGTCCGGATCGGGCGGAACGCCTTCATCAGCGGGGGCGGCATGGTTACCAAGGACATTTGCCCGTACGTCAAGTACGGCCACGATCCGCTGAAGCCCGTTTCACTCAACACCATCGGCCTGAAGCGCTGCGGGTTTTCCGAGGAAGCCATACGTACGCTCAAAAGGGCCTATCGACTGCTCCACCGGTCCTCGCTCAACATCTCCCAGGCGGTGATCGCGGTGACCGCGGAAGTGGAACAGACTGATGAAGTCAAATACCTGCTCGCGTTTATAGAAGAAAGCGCGCAGCGCAGCAAGCGGTACGGCCGTGGCCTGACGTCCTGATCACCCGGAGGCCGTGGCCTGACGTCCTGATCACCCGGAGGCCGCGGCGGGATCGTTGCCCCGGAAACCCCATTGCCCATCATTCCCACAGTCTAAAGAAAGGATCTGCCCATGTCGGCCGTCTCAACCGGGGGGCGTACCGTGCGTATCGCCTCGCCCATGTCACCTCCATCGTGGGCCTTGCTGGAACTGAACCTGATCAAACAGCAGGAAGAAGCCGTGGAAGCGTTCTACGATCAGTACTTCGACGAACGCGGGTACCTGCTGTGCGTCCCCCGCTGGGGCGGCGACGACGGTCCGGACGACGCGGCAGAGAACTTCGCGAACTGGCCGGAGCTCTACGCGCTCGGCGCTTCGGAGCGCGTGTATGACCTGTACAAGAAAGCCTGGGACGGCCACCTGCTGCAGTATACGGAGGCGAAGACCACCGAGGTCGAATTCGCCCGGGACGGCATGTATTTCAAGGAATTCCCCACGATGTTCGACTGGATGCACAACGGGGAGGGATTCACCGCCTTTTTCCTCCAGGGCCTGTGCGATCCGAAGGACAAGAAGTTCATAGACCGAACGCGTCGTTTCTGCGGTTTCTACACGGGCGAAGATCCCATCGCCGACAACTACATCCCCGAGCATCGCGTGATCAAGAGCATGTTCAACGGCAGTCGTGGACCGATGTTGCGTAAGGCCACCGGACTCGACTGGGCCGGCGACTCCATCGAGGTCGAGGGCCGATTCAGACTGGGGCACGGGGAACGGAACTACGAAGAGATGGTCGCCCATTTCAAGGACTACAACGATGTGGCCGGCGATCATCCGCTGAACATGGGCGTGACCACGATGACGCTGAACGCCTATATGATCAACGGCGATGAAAAGTACTTCGACTGGACGAAAGACTACATCGACGCCTGGGTGGAGCGTACCGAGCGGAACAACGGCATCATACCCTCCAATATCGGGCTGGACGGCAGCATCGGCGGGGAGTGCGGCGGAAGATGGTACGGCGGGGCGTACGGGTGGGGATTCTCGACCATCGTGCCCCAGACTGGCAAGATAGCGCACCGGCCCTACTTCCTGATCCGGGTCCACTGGAGTTTCGGCAACGGGCTGCTGCTGACCGGCGACCAGAAATACGTCGATACCTGGCGCGGCGTCGTCGAACGGGTCAACGCCCACAGCAAGGTCGAGAACGGCCGGACGCTCTATCCCCGCATGCACGGCGACGACGGCTGGTACGACTATCAGCCCGAGCCCTTCAGCGTCGGCGCGGAGCATATCTATTACTGGTCCATGGACCGCCGCGACCTGGATCGGCTGCCCATGGAAGGCTGGATCGCGTACCTGGAAGGGCAGAACCCGGACTATCCGGAGGAGGCGCTGCAGGAGGACATCTCGACCGTTCGCTCGAAGATGGAAAGGATGCGAAACGACCTGTCCTCGCCGGATACGCGTTTATCGGACGACATGAACGGCACGAATCCCGCGGAGGTGGACGCCCTGATCCGGCTCATGCTCGGCGGCATGCCCACCGGGCACTTCGGCCACCCCCTGCACTGCCGGTTCCGGTATTTCGATCCCGTGCGCGTGCGTCCCGGCATGCCAGAGGACGTGGCCGCCCTCGTGGAAGAACTCCACGACGACAGCGCCGTAGTCACGCTGGTAAATACCAACCAGGTCTCTTCCCATACCGTGACCGTCCAAGGAGGCGCCTACGGGGAGCACCAGATCCTGGAAGTGGATGACGGAAGCGGGGCCACCCCGGTCGACGGCGCCAGCTTTACGGTAACGCTCGAACCCGGATGCGGAAGCAGGCTGCGCGTGGCCATGGCCCGCTATGCCAACCGGCCGTCCTTCGCCTTCCCCTGGGAGAGATAGGAGACCCGTATGCGAAGCACAGGGAAAGGGATGCTGCTCATCCTGGGCATGTTGTTCGTCACCGCCATGCCACGGAACGCGGCCGCCCAGCAGGATAACGTGGCCGTCCTGGTGAAAAAACACAGGGCGGAAGCCATCCGCATGCGAGAGCAGATCCATCAGAACCCCGAGCTGGGCAACCGGGAGTTCAAGACGGCGAAGCTGGTGGCGGACCATCTCACCGCGTTGGGCATCGAGATCCGGACGGGCGTCGCCCATACCGGCGTGGTCGGTGTGCTGAAGGGCGGACGGCCGGGGCCGGTAGTAGCCATCCGGGCGGACATGGACGCGCTGCCCGTGACGGAGGAGACGGTATTGCCCTTCAGGTCGACCGTACGCACGACCTATCTGGGCAAGGAAGTGGGCGTGATGCACGCCTGCGGACATGACGTGCATACCGCCGTACAGTTGGGCGTGGCCTCCATACTGGCCGACATGCAAGACGACCTGCCCGGCACCGTCAAGTTCATCTTCCAACCGGCGGAAGAAGGAGCGCCGCCCGGTGAAGAGGGCGGCGCGGACCTGATGGTGCGGGAGAACGTCCTCCAGGATCCGGCGCCCGAAGCGATATTCGGCTTGCACGCACTGCCTTCACTGGAAGTGGGCACAGTCGGATATACCATCGGGCCGGCCATGGCCGCCGTCGACCATTTCATTATAAAGGTCCGGGGCAAGCAGGCCCACGGCGCCCGTCCGGAAGAGGGTATCGATCCAGTCGTCATGGCTTCCGAGATCGTGCTCGCCCTGCAGACGATCCGGTCCCGCACCCTGTCGCCCCTCGAGCCCAGCGTGGTCACGGTGGGTATCTTCCGCGGCGGCGAGCGCTTCAACATCATTCCCCGGGAAGTCCATCTCGAGGGGACTGTACGCACCTACAACCCCGAGGTCAGGGACACGGTGGAGCGCCGGATGAACTCCATCCTGGAAGGTATTACCGGAGCCTATGGCGGTTCCTTCGTATTGGACTACGACCGCGGCACCCCTTCCGTGATCAACGACCCGACACTGTCCCGGGAAATGGCCGGCTACCTGACAGGTGCGCCCGGTGTCGAGCAGGTACTGGAACTGCCCCCGACCATGGGCGGCGAGGATTTCGCCTATTTCGCCAATGTCATACCCGGGTTCTTCTACCGGCTCGGTACCACCCGGCCTGGCCAGTCTTCGGGCGGCTTGCACACCCCGACCATGACGGCGGACAGCGAATCCGTGGGGGTGGGCATGCGCGTGATGACCCACCTGGTGCTGGAGTTCCTGAATGCCAGGGCGCCGAGGTAGATCCGCCACGCCCCGTTAAGGCAGCGGCCGGACATGGGCCCCGTGCGGTACGGACTCCCAATGCCGTTCACCGGCCCCGCGTCCCTCGGACGGCCTGGCGGTAAGCCCGCGTCTGGTCCAAAGCCGTTATGCGCGTCGCTCCCTCGGTGCGTGTGCCCTCAGCCCCGGTGACGTGATACTTGTCTACATCCCCAAAGGCCGACGAACGGGCGAGGTTGCGCACCAGCACTTCGCCGATATCCACCACCGTGTGCAGCGCAAGCCCCCGTGCTTCGTATTCCCGTCGCCATGCTACCCAGTTCGCAGCATCCTTCCGGTCCAGGGGATCTGAAGAGATCAGGTGTTCCGGCGGAAACAGGTGGGACCATCCCAGGTGGCCGACCACGCGCTCGATGCGCGGAATGCTGTGGCTGGACAGGATCCCGAGTGCAAACTCGCCGGCGATTACCTCGATATGTTCCACCGGAAATCGTCCCGTCGCCTGGATCTCGTCCCGGTCGATCTGTTCGTACATGGTTTCCTTCGCGTCCAGGTGCGCCAGGGTCCTCAGGCCCATGACAACGAGTGGCTTCAAGGTATTGGCTCCTTGTTGCGAAATACAGTGACTCCGGCCGGCACGGTCGCGGCGGTACCGCCCGGTGGGTCCTGACTCGGCGGTACCACCCGGCCAGTACCGAAACGGTGGAACCCCCTGGCCCGTACCACATCGGTGGAACCGCGTGGGTAACCGGCTACCCGGACTTCACAGACCGCCGCAGGTTGCCGAGTATGGACCCGATGACGACGAGAACGGCGCCGGATATGCTGATCAGATTCAGATGCTCAGGCTGCAGCAGGCCGGGAAGGAGCGGCGCCAGGATCATCATGTCCACGACGGTGACCAGGGGCACGGCCGCCAGGACCATGCTGACCCGAAACACCTCGAGGTGTTTCAGTGATTCCACCAGCGTAACGAAGGCGACGAGCGAGATCACCGCCGAAGCGTTGAGCAGGACCATCTGCCGGGTGTCCTGCACCAGCAACGATTCGAATCGAACGAAGGGCAGGATCAGCACCGATCCGATCAGGTAGATCAGGAACAGGATGACGGACGTGGGCAGGATCTGCAGCAACTGCTTCTGGGTGAGGGTATACGTCGACAGCGCAAGCGCGGCCACAGTCACCCACAGGATGCCCGGAATCATCGCGCTGTCACCGGACAGGAGTTCCGTCAGTTCCTCGTTGAAGAACAGCACGATCCCGCCCGTGAGCAGCAGGAGACCCAGGACCTGGATCAGGGTCATCCGTTCTTGGAAAAGCAGCATGGCGCCCAGCAGCAGGAACAGCAGCGAGATCTGGTTGACCACCTGGGCGGCGCTGGGCGAGATGTACTGAAGGCTCTGGGGATAGAACACGTACGCGCAGCTGAACCCGAGCACCGCCGCAAGGAAGACCAGCGCGTAACCGCCCTTGAGTCGACGGACCAGGGCGAAGTGCCCCTGCCGGTAGACGATCAGCGCCATCAACGCGGCCGCGACGACGAACCGGTACCACGTCATCGTGAAGGCGTCCAGGCTGATCAGCATAATTTTCAGGACAATGGGCAGTCCGCCCCATACGAAGATCGTGAACAGGCTCAGGACCAGTCCCAGGCCCCAGCGGCCGCTGGTGACGTGCCGGTTCATGCCTTCCCCGCGGGCGGGACCGTTACGAGAAGACAGGCGTGCGGCTTTATTCGTACACCTCAACTTCCGGCGTGCAGGTCATGTCGGGGTCGAGGGGGTAGATAGGGCGGGTGACATGCCGATGGCCAAGCGTGGGGATGTTCGGGCTTGCCGCCCCGGGCGAATCGATGGTGAGGGTCCGTTCAGCCCAGTCGTCGTACCACTCGTCCGGCGTGTGGGGCAGTTTCTTGACCACGACGTCGAAGCGTTTCGGGTCCTGGCCGAAGGCGGGATACATCCACCGGTCGCACAGCAGGGGACCGGAAGCCGCCAGGAAAATCGTGACATTCCGGCACTGCAGCACCGCGATGGGAACGTCGTCCCGCCGGCCCAGCACTTCGACCGTCGCGGTGACTTCCACCGGGGTAAAGCGCGGGTCCCGCGTACCGCCCAGGGGAACGGTTATGGTCTGGCCGACGCCCGCCTCCATGGCGCGCGCGACGGCGGGATCGTCGCGGATGGGGAACAGCACGCTGCCCCGGTAATCGCACTCCAGAAGTCCCTTGAGGATGGTGTTGCTCGTGCCCGGCGCGCCCGAACTGGTGGCGTCGGCGGCATCGGCGAAAACGACCGTTCCCTTTGCCTGCGCGGCGATCCGGATACCCTCCTCGACGCTGTGCAGCACGCACTGCATGTGGGAGCGCATGTTCCAGAAGCTCCGGCCGATATGCAGGGCTTCCCGCACCGCCAGGTCCCGTTTGCCGTCCGTGATCACGACGACGCGGGAGCCCTGTTCCGGGCAGTCCGTCGGCGGATGGCCCAGCATGATCCCCCCGGCGAGTACGTCGTCCCGCTCTTCCAGGCGCTCCAGGTAGCGAATGAACGTGCCGTGCACGCCGGTGGACGTCTTGAGTTCGTCGCCCCGGACCATAGTGGGCGTGTATACGCTGGCGATCACGGGCCGGGCCCCGTCGAGTATGCGCAGCAACACCCCGGCGGCCCGGGCGCCCGTTTCGTACCAGTCGATGTGGGGGTAGGTGTGCAGGATGGCGCAGCCGTCCAAGTGAGACAGCATACACCGGGTGATCGTGCCGTGCATGTCGAAGGAAGCGACCACGGGCACGTGGGGTCCGACGATCCGGCGCACCTCCCGCAGGACGTACCCTTCCGGATCCTTTTCGGTTTCCGCGGCCATGGCGCCGTGCAGGTTCAGGTACACGCCGTCAGCGCCGGTACTTTGCCGTTCGATCGCGTCGAGCAACTCCGACGTGGTCCGTTCGAAGCACACCTGCGTGATCGTGCCGCCCGCCCCCATGGCGGCACTGTAGGTAGGCACGATTTCCACGTCATCCCGGATGGACAGCGTATCGACGGCCCCACCGACCACGCCGCCCAGGCTGTCCGCGCCGCCCTGGTCGTCCGGTTCCGCCCGGCCGCCTGGACCCTCCAGCATCTCGCGGCCGCGCAGGATACCGAAATCCTCGTACGTCGTATCGTTGGGATGGAAGTCGTTGGTTTCCTGGAAGTAGGTGCCGATCAGGATCCTGGGCATGACGCTCCGGCGGTCTCCTTTCAATACCTCGACGTGTGCTCTTCCACCTTGGTGATCGTCTCGATGACCGCCGGCCGGCCCTCGCGGTTGGCTTCCACCGCACGCCGCATCGCCGGGGCGATCTGGTCGGGCGTCGTCACCTTCTCCGCGTAAGCGCCCAGTCCGGCCCCGACGGCGGCGTAATCCCCACCCAACCGGTTGCTCCCCCAGCGTTCCGACGCGTAGGCCATATGGTGGTCGTAGTGGGTCATGACCCCGTTGTTCAGGATCACCGTGATGAGAGGGATCTCCGAACGCACGGCGGTCTCCACGTCCAGGCCGGCCATGCCGAAGGCGGCGTCGCCCATGACGTTGACGACCTGTTTCTCCGGGTCGGCGATCTTGGCGCCGATGGCCAGTCCCAGCCCGTAGCCCAGTTGCGTGGAAGCGCCCCAGCCGATGTAGCCCCGCGGCGTATCGGTCTCCCAGAAGGGCGCGAGCTGCTCCCGCGGATAGCCGGAGTCGTGGGTGATGATCGTGCGCGCGGCATCCACCACGCCCGCGATCTCGCGGAACACGCGGTACGGGCTCAGGGGCACCTCGTCGGAGCGGAACCGGGGTTCCCATTCGGCCAGCCACGCTGCCTTGAGCCGTGCGATCTCCGCGATATCGCCGCGTTCATCGTCCCCGGGCCGCCCGTCGAGCTGGCGTTTCGCTTCCTCGACCATCTGTTGCAGCACCACCCCTGCGTCGCCCACCGCGCCGTAGTCGACCCGGTGCTCCTTGTTCAGGTCCCCGTGGCTGACGACGCACTGGGCGAGCACCGCGCCTGCGGGCACATTCGATTTGAACCCCGAAGTCATGCTCGTGCCGATGCCGAAGAAGAAATCGGTCTTCTTCAGGTATTCCGCCACCATGAGGGAATGGGAGGCCGCTCCCGTGCCCAGGGACAGGGGATGGGTTTCGGGGAAGGCGCTCTTGCCGGCCAGCGTGGTCATGACCGGGGTCTTCGTCCATTCGGCGAACTCGATCAACGCATCGGTGGCCTCGGCGTACAGCACGCCCTGGCCGGCGCTGATGACGGGACATTCAGACTTCAGCAGGGCTGCGACCAGGTCCCGGACGTCCTCGGGCGATGCGCCGCTTTTGAACGGTTTGATGGGGGTGTAGTCAAAGGCGTCGTCAGGGATCTCCTCCTCGCCCACGTCCCCGGGGATCTCCAGCATGACCGGCCCCGGCTTGCCTTGCTTCAGCAGACTGTACGCCCGCCCCATCATCTCCGGAATCCGGGCCGCCGAATTGATGTTCGAGACCCACTTGGTGATGCCCCGGTAGTTTTCCACCGATTCGAAGGCCAGGTCGGCGCCCGCACGGGACCGCGGCGGGCCGCCGGGCAGCAGCAGGACGGGCACCGAATCCGCGTAGGCCTGGGCCACCCCGCCGAAGGCGTTCTCCGCGCCGGGTCCCATTTGCATCATGAAGACGCCGATGGTGTTGCCGTTCCGGATCCGGCTGAATCCGTCGGCGATGTTGACGCCGGCCCGTTCCTGCCGGCAGAGGATGGGACGCAGGCCCTCGATCGCGCAGGCGTCGATGAGGGGATGGTGGGGAAAACAGCTGAACCAGTCCAGCCCTTCCGCCTTCAGGATCTTCGCAATGGCTTCGTTTCCGGTCATTTGGGCTCCTTCACTTGCCTTCCCGGTACGGTGACGGCAGCGTGCTTGCGGCCCCTCGGTGTTCCTTCACTCTCCTTCGCGCCGAGGGGTCGACAGCGTCCGTCCGTCGTCGCCGATCATCGGCCGGTGATAGACATAGGGTGGTTCTAGCACGGCCTGCTGGGCATCGTTAAGTTCCTTCGTCCACTCCGGCAGGACGGTTTTGTACACGCCGCCGGTGTAATGCATGTACTTCGGGGTGTACCGGTAGAACAGAGAACGGCGCTCCCCCTTCCCTTTCCAGGGCAGCGTGCCGTGGGTCGTGGCCTCGTTGAAGATCACCAGGTCGCCGGCCTTCATGGGCACGTGGTGCACGACATCCTGGTCGGCCTCGTAGCGGGAGATTTCGTCCGGAAGGGTGAAGTTCGCCTTGTGGCTGCCCGGGATGACGCACAGCCCGCCGTCGCCCGGATTCACGTCGCTCAACTGGTACTGACAGTTGATCAGCCCGCAACGCATGGCGCCGTTCTGGTAGTGGTAGGACCGGGATCCGTTGTACTCGGCCTGTCCGTACCCGTGCAGGCGCAGGCCCTCGGTGCCCGCCGCGGACGTGAAGATAAAGGGACTGTGATCCATCTTCCACCCCCGGCCCAGCAGGGTGTTCAGATAAGGGATGATCCGGGGATTGACCAGCACCTCGCGGAATGGCCGGCACCAGGGTTGCTCCCACGTCAGCATGCCTTCGTAGAGACCGCGGAGCTGCGTGCCTTTCAGGGCCTCGCTCGTGCTGCTCGCCGTATCGTCCTTCCGCTTGTCGCGATTGGCGTCCAGGGCCGCGTTCAGTGTCGCAACCTGCTGGGGCGCAAGGGCGTTTCGCACCACGATGAACCCCTGCAGATCGAAGAGGTACTGCTCCTGGGGCTCCATGGTGAGGTATGGTGTGGTCTGGTTCATGGGGACTGGTTCATGGGGGCTGGTTCGATTCAGATCCCCTCCCTGCGGGGACGCACGATCGATTCGCCGTCGTCCTCGATCAGGGGGCGGTTGTAGATGTACGGGGGTTCCAGGACCGCGCGCTGGGCTTCGGTGAGCTCATTCGTCCATTCGGGCAGGCGCGTTTCGTAGACGCCGCCTTCGTAGTGCATGTATTTCGGGATGTACCGGTGGAGCACGCAACGACGCTCGCCATTTCCCCGCCACGGCAGCGCGCCGTGGGTCGTGGCCTCGTTGAAGATCACCAGGTCGCCGGCTTTCACGGTGATATGATGGAAGATCTCCTGGTGGTCCTCATAGTACCGCACGTATCCCGGCATGGGGAAATTGGCCTTGTGGCTGCCTGGTATCACGGTCAGCCCGCCATCGTCCGGGTCTACGTCGGTCAGGTAGAACTGGCAGACGATCAGTCCGCTCCGCATGCGGCCGTCGTCGTACATGTAGTAGGTCGACCCGGCGAACATCCCCGTGCTGTTGCCGTGAAATGGCGTTCCCTGAGCGCCCGATTTCGAAGTGAGCACGTCGATGTTGTGGTCCAGCTTCCAGCCCCGTCCCATCATGGTATTCAAGTAGGGAATCAGCTTCGGGTGGGCAAGCAGGTCGCGGAAGGGCTGGCACCAGGGCTGGTTCCAGGTCAGCATCCCTTCGTAGTGGACGTACTGCGTATCGGGCCCCGCCAGCGGGGTTCCGTCCATCGCGCCGCCCGGTCCATGTTCGCCGGTCCGGTCGGGATGGGCGTCCAGGGCGTCGTTAAGCGCACGCACCTCATCGGCGGACAGCAGGCTGCGCACCACGAGAAACCCCTGGAGGTCGTAGAGGTACTTCTCGCGTTCGCTCATCACGACGAAGTCTTCCGGGTCGCCGAACATGGCCATGACGGCCTCCTGGCGGTTTGCTCCGCATCATCTGGTATCCAGTCGCCACGAACGGAATCGGCCCGTTCCGGCGTCGCAGGAACCACAATCGTGTGTTCAGGAATATAGAAAACGAGAGAGCGTAGTCAAAGGTAACTATACGGCAGCCGGACCGCCCCGCCGAGTCAGCCAGTTTCCGGGGTTCTCAGCAGACCCTCGACACGTCCGAGACGACCGTTCATGTCATGCATTTCAGAACGTATGGCGGCAATCTCCGTTCGCAGGGGCGCGATTTCCTCCCTGATCTCGGCTTTCAGTTCGTCACGGACAGCCACGACTTCCTGGCGAACGGACGTGATATCTTCCTTCAACTCCTCCTTCAATGCCCCAATATCTGAATTAAGTTCCCGCTTGAGTTCGTCCCTGCCTGTCTTCGCCTGGTTCCAGAAGAAGATGAAGGCTGACAATAGCGTGGCCGGCGTTAACAGCAGTTGGGCAAGTTCCAAGGTCTCAGTTCCTCTTCCGATCCTGCCTGCGATGTGGCGATATCCGCAGCGATATTCGTTTTGAAAAGAACAGTCGGAGAAACAGTGTTTAATCTCGTTAGTAATCATTATTTTATGTGACTATAGTGCTAGGTCGTTCACCATACTTCCACGCTGTTACAATCGACCCCTCTCCATGCTTGCTGAGTAGGTCACAATTCGTCCCGAGCCGATTGAAGGTAAGCATAGAAACCGTGTGAAAGAAGTTACATGCTCACTGACTTGGCGGCGGGTCGGTCGCAGAGGTAGATAAAACCTTAGTAAAGCAGAGGTAGGTAAAACCTTAGTAAAGTGAAAGAGTGGATCATGTGCGGCGCAGGCGGTGCCGAAGGAGTGTCGGTACCTTCTTCTTGGGCTGGCGACGTTGATCGGTGGAGGGGTACCTGTTCCTGGACGCGATTAAGATCATGAACCGGTTCTCATTCGGATACCGGCTGTTACATGTGGACGGATTCGCCATTCCGCGCGGCCCGATCCTGATACTGGTGATTTTCGGTATCAGGATTGATCTTCTATAACGCCGAGACCCGATCGGTTGGCTGCTCTTCGTGAGCGGGCTGATCATGCTCGCCTTCGGAGCCATCGCCAGCATCCGTTTTCGTTTCCGAGGGCTCGGCCTTTGAACTGGTTACGATTCTCGTGCTCTTCATCGGAGGGATGGTTTATTTCTGAGATCGCTACGGGGAGTGCGTCGAATCAAACGATATAAGATCAATAAAGACCTGGCATATACAGAAATAGCTCAGATCGGTTTTTTATACCGGTAAACTCGTTAGATCATTCCCGTGCTGATCTGTAACCCAACCCCCATACACGAAGTAGCGCCCGACAACCGTCTTCAAATGACTGAGTAAAGTCGACCAATTGAAATGCAGACAGCGTCCAAGATAGCTTCTCAAAATCGCAAGATCGAAACAAGAGAGGACAGATTTTATTTTCGAAATGGTTTTTTTCAAGACAGAACAGTAGTTCTCTCTTAACCCACATTGATTCCACGGCATTCGGCGACAATACTAAGGTAAACCAATCACAACGCCGCAGTGCATCACCGACAGCGTCATGCCACTGCTCGGCTCCTCGCACATTTGTTTGGCTATACCAGACAGGAAGGCCATGTTGCCGCATCACACAGACCAATTTCTCAACAAACTGACGATCTCGGTCAGAGTGTGAAAGGAAGATTTCCTGTGGCAACATAGATTCAGGAGGTCGGTGGAGATGCAGGGTGAGAATCAGTTACGGCGTTATCAGAAAGCACTTGTACGATTTTACTGATCCCACTTTCCTCATCGTGCTCATCCATGTCGATCATATTCAGATGTCGAAGAATCCAAGGCACATCCTCTTTGGAAAGTCCTTGAGAATCTCCAGCTAGCACGGGAACCAACCGTCTTCGATAACCCGGTTCACAGAGCGCATACTCTATTTCATGACGAACCCAACTTGAAAGTAAAGCATCGGCAGAAAGGATGGCGACCATTGCATCCGAATCTTCCAGCGCGTGATCTACCTGTTCAGACCATTTTCCATCAGCACGTACGTCACGAGTTGCATCCCATACTTCAAAACCGGCATTCTCCAACTTGGTCGCAAGCTTTTTAACCAAAGGCTCATCTTTGTACGCATGGCTGATAAACACTTTCATGAAAAGATTGCCTTTCTTTTCAGTTCTAGTAGCAAAAAGCCCCGTATCGTTTACGAGTTACCGAAGTCGTAGAGAGGAACAGATTGCTATCCCTTGAAACAGAAAACTACAGCCCAAGAGACGTACAGCAGCCCAAAGCACACAGGCACCCATTTCTCTACGTCAGTAAGCGGCTTGTATCGTTTACGGTCGTTACCTTCGCCGAGAACTAACCATTCAGCATCGTACGGAGCAACAGGAAGCATTTGCTCAAGTTCATGGACGATTTTGAATTTACCCGAATTCAACTGCCTATATGATTTCATTACGCGATTCCATACATAACAGAGCAGCAATAGCGCGACCACTGGTACCCCAATAAGCAGTTCCGTTTTTAGCATATCTGTTCTGAGCAGCACCGTAAAGGCGATGGCAAATGTCGTATTCGCAGCAACAAAGAATGAGTTTGCAAGCATTCTTCTTGCACTTACCCGATCAGCCATTTCAACATATAGCTTGTACTGCTCAAAAAGGTGGTTTTGGTATTCGGCACCGTAATCTTCTTTGGGAATACTCTTAACACTTCGTGTCATGCTGCACACAGTTTCCCTTTCTACAAACTGCAGTCGTGATGATCGGCTTGCCGAAGGGCATTAAACTAATAGAGCTAAAGGGACCAGTTTCGGATTGCTGCAACGATGCTGCTAGTTTGCCACCCAACCATTATATTGGCGACATTTCGCACTTGGAAGGGTACACGTTCTTGGCCCCAGGGAGTAATCCCAATTATCGGTTTGTTATAGTTTCTGGCAATCTCAATTTCTTCCTGAATCCATCTTCTGTAATTGACGTACATCCCAGATACTACAATAAAACAGTTTACCGGCTTGATTTGCCGGTCAAGTGCTTGACGCAATTCTCGATCGGACTTCGTTCCTAGTGGGTCATGTTCTGGAACCGAGTAGTTGCGCCAGTAGAAATAGGCGGCTTGGCTGAGTAGATTCTCAAGACGGTAGTACTCCGAGTTATCCACACTCCTCCATACATGACTTAAAAACAGATCATATGTTTTTAAGGATGGCATATTTAGTTTCTTCCTTATTCAGTAGTCTGAGTTAGGAGCATAAACTTGTACGGAGTTTACTAGTTGTGATTACTAGACAGTGTCCAAACTGGTTCTGGGATACATAAACAGAGGATAACAATACTGTTTCTTAAGGTAATACACAGTAAAAACTTAACAACTTAGTCTGTCTATGTCAAGTCAGCCACATCCAAAATCGCGTGCTGTGCTCCATAGCCTTCAGACGAGCTCCTTTGGCGTACAATTGGACTTCGTCAATCTGGACGCGGTTAAGGAGGAAGTCATGCACGCTGATTCGGAATCGTAGAAGCTGCGGCGAGTCAGTCAACCTGTTGACTGGCGTTCCATTGCACTTGCGATAACTTGAACCGAACGAATGCTGGAATCGCTGGGATTGTACACCCATTCATTGTCAAACAATGCTTCCAATCGCTCATCCAAGAAGATGTCCCCGATGGACAGCGAGTAAAATCGATTTCCTTTTTCTTTGGCCAGACGGATCATATCTTGCAACGATTCGGGAACTGATGCCATAAGGAAGTCCGATATAACGATGAGGTCGGACCGAATGTACTTTTTGTTTTCCATTATCTTCAGGGCATGAGTCAGGGCGGGACTTACGTCCGTTCCACCGTGAAAAGAACGCTGTAAGAATTCAATCACTTTCGTAATGCCGATTCTTCCTGACAAATCCATTGTTTCTATTTTCGTTGAGAAATTGATCAGAAAACAGTTTCTCTTCTGGGAAACAGCCCGAGTTGCCATGAACAACGTGACGGCCTTGGCTACAGTTTCCGGTGAACCTTGCATTGATCCGCTAGTATCTACACAGATAATAACAGGACCCAGTTTTTCTTCGTCTTCATTCTCGCACTCATGTTCTTCTTCGTTTTCACGAGAATGCGACTGCGAGCCTTCCATCTCGAAGCACATCAAGC
>JAPOYX010000032.1 GCA_026706345.1 Gemmatimonadota bacterium
CTCGGCGGCTCGGCGGCTCGGCGGCTCGGCGGCTCGGCGGCTCGGCGGCTCGGCCGGATTGATTCTAATCAAGGCAAACCCGTGCAACAAGCCACCGAGCAACTCTGCTCTCATGGCCGCCCCCCACATATATCGAACTCACCGATAATCGAACGACGATGCCGAAGCAAGGGACAAGTCGCAGGCCGGCCGGATGAACAGGTTCACAATGCCGTTATCGCAACTCTCGCCGGGAACCGGAGTTTCCTGCGCCCGTTGAGCGGGTGCGGCGGCTTCCCGCAGACCGGCTCACGACGAGACCCCCGGGACCGCCGCAGCCGGCGCCGGCTCGACTTCCGCCAGGAACAAGCCCCATTTCAATCCTGCATACTTCCTCATATCTGTTTTCTCCCGAAGCCGATCCATGCATCATGAACGCGATCCACATAATATCCCACATACAGGAAATCCACGTATCGAATTATCCCCGGTGCCCCCCGCTGTAACGCATTACCGTCATTTCAGTTCCCCAAGTGCAATCATCCCTCCGAATCCCTTCGATTTAGGCCAACCGTATTTCGGGCATTTGCCTCTTGCCCTGTCCGGAAACTTCCCTTATATTCAGCCTGTTCATGGGAGAAAGATGACCTGACCCCGGATAGTGACCTACAAACGAAAATCTCATTCGAGATTTACACCGGGGAGCCGCGCGGCGGGATTACGCCTGAGCGTGCCGGGGAGCGGGGCAGAGGCGCAAAGTCGGTCCGGGGAGGAACCCGATACCCGGAAGGTCCAGAATCGCGTTCTACGGCGTTTCATGATCGTCCAGATTCCGGCGATCCGGCGAAAATTGACGAATTCCGGCGCTGACGGCATCGCTGCGCGCGACGCGACTATACTTGCTACACGTCCGGTCATGCCTTGGAGTTCGTTCGCAGTCTGGTCACCCGGATCGGGCAGATATTGAGCGGCGTCAGAGGCTGTGCGCATCTTCAACCGCTTTCTCCCAACGCCGCTGGTCTTTGTCCGACATGGTGCGAAGCGGCAACGGGTAATCTTCCCCGTTGTCGGGTTTGAACCAGCGCCACGCGTGTATTCCGTCCGAAAAGACCTCAAGGACGCCGTGCTGACCGTCGCGAACTGACCGATAGGGAGGAACGATCAGCTTGCCCTCCACTTTCGGTCTCCCGTACGGGCTTACGATCTTTCCGATCCTTGCCATCAGTCATCCCCATCAGGGGCAGGAGCCGGATCGTTCCGGCGTGTGATGTAGTCCCGCAGGAACGCGAGTTGGCTGTCCATTCCGTCGAGACGTCCCCGCAGTTCCGCCAGACCGGTCTCCACCGCCCGAAGGCGCGCCTCAAGGCTGTCCATACGCGCAGAGAGATCGCGTCGCAGGTCGCGAATATCCGCCCGGAGCCACAGGAACAGAGCGACGATAAGGGCCGGCGTAATCCACGGGGCAAGATCTTTCAGCATGAAGGCTCCTTCGCTCATGACGGCGGCGCAGTCTCCCGTTCGAGACGGAACCGGACATCCTCCGAGCCCATGTTGTCAGCGGTGCGTTTCACGCCGGTTCCCTTGTTGGCAGGTATCCGCTTGCACCTCAGCATACCGGTCAATTCGTCGTCGGGGAAATCCCGAAGCCGGGTGACGATGCGCGGAAGCGAGCGCTATTGCAGCAGCCGGTTGATCCGGTCCTGCCAGATCCGGGTATGGATGACCCTGTGCCGATGCAGATCGCCCTCGAGGATTTCGGCCTTCGTCATTTGCGATACCCGACGCCAGTCCAGGTCGAAGATGTAGGTGGCGTTGTCGAGCATGGCGCTTTCCAGGACGGCAAGCCCCCTCGCCCTGAAAATGTATGCGACATAGGACCTGAAGCCGCGCTCTCCGATGTAGATTTCGTCCGGGGCGAAGGAGACAAGCGTCTCGTGCCGGAAGAGGACTGGGGCGGACGCCTCCGGGTCCCTGGATTCGAGCGTATTGGCGACATGTTGGCGGACCTGCTTCCACGGATACCGGCCCGGAGGCAACAGGGACCAGTTCACGTTGTGGGCCGCAGGCGGGGGTTCCGGGGCAACCGGCGGGAAGAGGCTGGCTTGTGGAGGTGCAGGTTCGGATCGTTCACCGCTCGGAGCCTCGCCGGCCGTGCGGACATATTCGAGCCAGGAAGGATCGGGCGTTTCGCCGGCGGTCCGCATAGTCTCCAGGATGAGGGACACGAGGCGCCGGCCCCGGTCCCGGCAGTCTGGTGACGGGCAGACGGCGACCAGTCCCCGGGGATAGCGGCCTTCGGCCGCGGCCTTGCCGTCATGGGCCTCGATCCGGAGCCAGCCGGGCTCGGCGTAGCAAGTGCGCCGGCAAAGAGAGCAGGACATGTGGCCGGAAACGGTCTGCCTTCCGAGGAGGGATTCGATCTCATGCAGGCCGCGGGGGCATTCCAGCTTGCGCACATACGCCAGCCCCGTGCCGCCGACGGTTCGTTCCATGCCCGGATTCCCTGCTCGCTACCGCCCCCGGACCTTCACCGCGCAGTCCATATATCCGCTCTCGGCTTTCTTCGCTCGTTGGAAACACTCCATCAGGGTCTCGCCGTAATAGTTCCAGAAATGATCCTTCCAGCCCAGTGTGGGGTCCGCCTGCGGCGCCACCTCCACGCGGCTCTGGAGCGCGACGCCGCCGGCGATTCCCAAGGCAAGCATCGCCGCCATGGCCACGACCGCCCTTGCCACACGCCGGCGTCCCCGCCTGCGATCGCCGGCAAGGACCGTCGTCGAGCCCGACAGCATTTCAATCTGCGGGCCCATCTTGTCGCTCCAGGCCTCGATCCTGTCCACGACGCCGCGCATCTCGTCCAAGTTCTTCGCCAGGCCGGCAACCGAGTCCTCGCTGAGCTGGTTCCCGTCCCTGCTCTCCTCCTCGACCCCGGCAGTCGTCCCCTTCCGTGCCTCCAGCTTCGGCTCATCCGACCCTTCGGCGCCGCCCGTCTCGGCCGTCTCGACTTTCCCGCTCGCCGGTCGGCCGGGCTCCGGATCGTCCCGAGCGGTCTCCGCCGGTTCCTTCTCCGCAGGGGTCTCTTCAGCCTTCTTTGACATCAGCGTCCTGCCGCCCTTGATGACCTTGCCAGCCGGTTCAGACACGGCTTTCCACGCCCTCTCCATCCTGCCCGGCCCGGAGCCGGCTGTTTCCTTTCCACCCGGCCCTTCCCGGCCTTGATCCCGCGCTTTGCTTTGATCGTCATCGACCTCGCCGTCACGATACTCGCCTGCGGTGTCAGCCTCGCCGTGCCCGTCGTCGCCTCTTCCCGGATCGGGCCCGCCCTGAGCCTCCACGCGAGGCATCCCGGGTTGCTCGGCGCGCCCGGCCGTCTCCGCAACCTCTCCGTAGGGGTCGACCGCTCCGGCCCCGGTCACCCTGTCAATCGCCCCGGCCAAAGCGCTGTCCGTCTGTTTGTCGTCGGCGTCCACTCCGGGAACGGCCTCCGGGTCCCGGCCCGCGTCCGGGCCTTGTCCCATTTCGTCCAAGTCACCCAGGCCCTCGTCTGGATCCCACGGTTCTTCCATGCCTGCCGGCTGTATCTCACCCGTTTCCGGATCGACTATCTCGCCGGTCGACGTCACAGGCGCCAAGACCGTTTCGGCCCCGGCGCCCGTCCTCGGCTCCTCTTCCACCGCTGCGTCATTCGGGGCCGGTTCCGCCGGCCGGTCCGGCGCGGCGGTTGTCTCGGCGGCCGGCGAAACCGGCGTTGCCCGGTCACCGCCATCTGGCGCCAGCCCGCCCTCTTCAACTGCCTGGCCGTCAACTTGCGAGGCCGGAATTGCCGCGCCCTCAGCCGGCGAGCTTTCACCACCGGCTTTGTCGACGCCATCGCCGCCCGCTTCGCCCAGAATTTCCCTCGCTTTCGTCCTCGCCTCTTCCAGGCTCATCTCTGGAAGCCGCCCGATCCCGATCCGGCGGCTTCGGACCTTCCCGTCCTCTCGCCTCGTCTTCTCGCTGACGATCCACGATTTCGTTCCCGAAGCCAGTATGCGCACTCCGAAGCCCGCCAATCCCTCGTCCCAGGCGACCCATTCCTTTTCGCGTTTCTCCAGCGCATCGACACTCGCCTGATCGAACAGGAACTTCGTTGACATCCACACCTCCCGTTGCAGCCTTCGCCGTACAGTTCCGAATCAAGCCCGCGCTCCATGGAGCAGCCGTGGATTTCGTGGGGCGCGCCATGGGGCCGGGCTGCGCGCCATGGGGCGGCCGTGGATTTCGTGGGGCGCGCCATGGGGCCGGGCTGCGCGCCATGGGGCGGCGATGGATTTCGTGGGGCGCGCCATGGGGCCGGGCTGCGCGCCATGGGGCGGCGATGG
>JAPOYX010000033.1:0-4478 GCA_026706345.1 Gemmatimonadota bacterium
CGGGACGGCTATGTTTAGGGCGATTCGAACCGCCGGGCGGCCGCCCGGCGGTCACCTGACCAGGTAAATCACCACCGCGACCGTTACGATACTGCAGACGGTGGAAAGGAACACGGCGTTGGCCGCGAAATCCTCCCTGCTGCCGAACTCCATCGCGATCAGCACGGTGTTGATCGCGGTGGGATAGCTGGTGGACACGATCAGGATGGGGGCGATCCTCGGGTCTATGTCCAGCAGGAGCACGAGTCCGTAGCCGATCAGGGGGGAAACCACCAGGCGGCATACCAGGGACGCCAGGCTGGCCTGCCACGCCTGCGTAATGCGGGTCCTGGCCAACTGCATGCCCAGGGTGACCAGGGCCATGGGAACGAGCGCCTCGGCGAGGTACTCGATGGGTAGCCAGACAAATCCGGGGAGTTGCAGGCCGAAGTTGCGGATGGCGAACGCCAGGACCAGCGCGTAGACGAAGGGCATCTTGAAGGATTGCAGGAATGCCCTCCGGGCTGAAATGCGGCCAACCGAGACGAAGAACAGGCCCAGGGTAAACACGAGAAAGTTCTGCACAGCCAGGACGATCGACTGGACGGCTAGGCCAAGCGTGGGAAAGGCCAGTTCGCTGGCCGGAAAGCCGTAATTTCCGCTGTTGTAGTACATGACCGACAGGCTGAATGC
Organism: Gemmatimonadota bacterium; assembly: GCA_026706345.1. NCBI lineage: Bacteria > Pseudomonadati > Gemmatimonadota > Gemmatimonadota bacterium. The sequence continues at coordinate 673 of JAPOYX010000033.1, forward strand.
CTGCTTCATTTCCTTCCGGTACCGCATGATCAGGGAACCGGCCAGGCTCAGTACATAGAGCGCGACCAGCATGAGGAGACAGAACACGCTGGTGTCCCAGACGAAATCGGCGGAGAGTTCGGACTGGGTAAGGGACACGACGAGGGTCGCGGGCATGACCAGGTACAGCAGGACCCGCGTCAGGGGCTGCAGATCGAAGTGCCATTTCTTTTGAAACAGGTAGCCGAGGGAGATAAGGACGAAAATCGGGGCGATGATGTCGAGCAGGATGTTCAGGAATGGCATCGGATCGTCGAGGAAGGGGCCGGGAAGGTTTGCCTTCGAATGCCGGTACTGGCGCTATCCTGCGAAGGGGTCGAAACGTCCGTCCGCCGCCGTCCAGCCACCGTCCACGAACATGACCGAACCGGTGGTATAGGAGCTGGCGTCCGAAGCCAGGTAAAGTACGGCCCCCGCGATTTCTTCGGGTTTGGCCCAGCGCCGGAGCATGGTCTTGTCGGCGTAGGCGGCGTGCCAGTCCGGATGCTGTTTGATCTGGGCCGTCAGCGGCGTGTCGACTACGCCGGGCGCGATGGCGTTGGCACGTATCCCCTTGTCGGCGAGTTCGGCCGCCAATGCGCGTATCATGAGGATCACGCCGGACTTGGTCGCTGCGTAGACTCCCTGGCCGGGCTCCACCACCTGGGATCGAATACTCGAGAACACGATGATGCTGCCCCCGTTGTTTTCGGTCATGGTCCGGGCGACTTCGCGTACCAGGCGGAAGGTCCCCTTCAGGTTGAGGTCGACGACCCGGTCATATTCCTCGTCTGTGTACTCGAGGAGTGGTTTGCGTATGTTCACGCTGGGTGTGCTGACGAGCGCGTCAGGGGGAGGAACCCGGTCGAGGATCTGCCGGATCTGGCCTGTATCGCGCATATCGACCCGTGCCGGTTCGGCGGAGCCATCGTTCGCACGTATCTCGTTGGAGACGGTTTCCGCCGCCGCCTGCTGAACATCCGCGCACACCACGTGGGCGCCGAACTGGGCCAGGCACATGGCCGAGCACCGGCCGATTCCGCTGCCCGCGCCGACGACCAGCGCGTTACGGCCCGTCATATCGAAGAGGTTTCTGTAGTCGACCATGTGATGTTCCGGGTGCCCGGGGGTTACTTGCCGCAAACATACGGGCCGGACGTTCGTCCGATTTAAGGTGCGTCGATCCGGCCCAATATCTTAGATTACATGGCCGCCACTGTCAAGATGTTCGGACTCGACCGAACTCATGGTGCCAGACTGCGAGTCGCGTTCCAAATTAGCGTAACAGCAAAGGCGCAAGAAACGTCCCCGGGAAGAAATACATGACCGGTAAAACCCTCATCGTCACGAATCCCAATTCGGGCAGCGGCCGCGGCACGAAATACGCCGAGCGGGCGCGGCGACTGCTGAAAGCAAACCAATTGCCCGTCGAGGTCCGGCACACCTCGGCCCGGGGCGATGCGGAGGCCTTCGCATCGGAAGCGGTAAGTGGAGGGTATACCTGCGTCGCCGCCTGCGGGGGCGACGGAACCGTACACGAAGTGGTGAACGCGCTGGCGGGAACGGAAGCCGCCCTCGGCATTCTTCCATGCGGCCGCGGAAACGATTTCGCCCGGGCAATAGGCATACCGGCTGAATCTGAAAAGGCAGCGTTCATCCTTCTGAGCGGCTATACCAGAAAACTCGACCTGGGCAAAGTGAACGGCCGGTACTTCGCGACCGTCGTGACGCTGGGATTCGATTCGGAGGTGGCCAGGCTGGTCTACGACGGCGCGGTACCCTTTAAGGGCATGGCGGCCTATTTATGGGGCGTAGCCCGGATGTTGCGCACCTATCGGGGTCTTGGACTGCGGATGACAGGAGATTTCGGGACCATCAACCAGACGGTGCTGCTCGCGGCGACCGGGAACACCTCCGCGTACGGCGGCGGGATCAAGATCGCGCCGAACGCCGACCCGGCGGACGGAGCGCTCGACATCTGCCTCGTTCGCATGATGAGCGCGGGCCGTATCCTTCGCGTGTTCCCAAGGGTGTACTGGGGCGGTCACCTGAATCATCCCGGCGTTTTTTCCTACAGAACGGGCAACCTGAAACTTGAAACGGAACAGCCGGTGGTTCTGTTCGCCGACGGCGAACCCGTGGGCGAAACGCCGGCGGAGATCACCGCGGTGCCCGGCGCGCTGCGGGTCGCGGTTCCGAACCACGAGGCCTGAACGGCGTACTCCCCTCTTCACTATTCTTTGCTTTTATAAAGCCGGGAATACATGAGCGCGCCCACCGTACCATCGGGATACCGGGTATATCCCTTGAGGTTCGACTTGCGGAGCTGCATCGTCAGGGGGTGGAAAACGAAGGCGGCGGCATAGTCCCCCACGAGGATCTCTTCCGCCTGACGGTAGAGACCCGTTCTTCTGCCCGGGTCCAATTCGGCGCCGGCTCGTTCCACCAGCGCGTCGAATTCCGCATTCGCCCAGTCGTGGCGGCCCGCGCCTTTCGGCTGGGAGTGCCAGGTCATGTCCAGCATGTTGCGGGGATCCACGTAGTCTGCGACGAACCGCAGAAATCCGAAATCCATCTCCCAGTTATACAGCTTGCTCATATAGGCCGTCCGGTCCAGCGTACGCACGGTCACGTTGACGCCCAGGTGCTCCAGCAACATGCTCTGAATGGCCTCACCGGCCATTTTCATGGAAGGCGTTGGTGCGCGAATCCACATTTCCTGCCGGGGAAATCCCCGTCCGTTCGGATACCCGGCCTCCCGCATCAACGCCTTCGCCCGGCCAGGATCGAAGGCCTGGTACGGCTTCATGGCCTCCCCATTGTACTCCTTGAAGTCCGGGGGCATCATGGAATAGGCCGGCGCCGCCGCGCCTCTGAGGACCACCCGGCAAATGGCGTCCCGGTCCAGCGCCCGGGCGAAAGCCTCCCGCACGCGGATATCGTTGAACGGCGGCTCCGCTACCTTGAAGAACAGGTACCAGGTCGTTCTTCCCGGGGTCTTCACGAGTTCGCGGCTGAGTACGGGATGGCGTTCTATGCGGTCCATGTCGTTGATATCGACCGTTTCCACGTCTACCTCGTTATTCTCGTAGGCCAGGACGGTCTGGGCTGCCGCGTATCGGAAAGGATGGATGACTTTCTCCAGCAGCGGCTTGTGGGGGCCGTTGTACATGGGATCGGGGACGAAAGTCATATGACTTCCCGTCGCCCATTCGGCCATCCTGAAACCGGAGTTGGACACGATATTTTCGACTTCGGTCCATTTACGGCCGTGTTTTTCCACGGCCCAGCGCGGAGTCGGGTAGGCCAGGCCGAAGGAAACGACATGGGGGAAATGAGGCGCTCCACGCTCCATGAGAACCTGTAACGTGAGATCGTCCACGGCCCGGACGCCCAGTTGCTGCAGGTCGGTGATTTCTCCCAGGCTGATGGCCTTCGCGTTCCAGATGTCATAGTAGAAGAAGGCGTAGGGATTGGCGTTGGCGGGATCGAGCATGCGCCTGAAGGCGTACACGAAGTCGTGGGCCGTGACCGGCCTGCCGTCGCTCCACCGGGCGCCGGGGCGCAGATGAAACGTCCATTCGGTGGCGTCGTCCGAGACGTCGTAACGGGTGGCCGCGGCCGGTACGGGCTGCCACATTTCGTCCCTGATGAGCAGGGTCTCGAAAGGCAGCAGCGTAGACTCGCCGTCGTAGAGATTGATCTGGATGTCGAGGCTGCGCGGTTCCGGACTCATGACGCGGAACACCTGCTGGTCCGGTGGCGCCGGCCGATGCGGCGCCACCGGA
>JAPOYX010000033.1:4488-26023 GCA_026706345.1 Gemmatimonadota bacterium
GGCGCCGCATCGGCCGGCAGCACGACGCCGACGGAATTCGTGTACTGGGCATGGGTCGGTCCGGCTGACAGCAGTACTGACACGGCAAGCAGAGAGACTGGTACGAGTCTGTGCAATGGAAACCCCTTGTTGGTTTTCGGGCTGCGTGGACAGCGGGCAAGACGTAAATATAGACCTGGTTTCGTGCGATGGTCAAGAGATAGTCCATCGCCCCGTATTTGCTTGACAACCTCCATCCCGACGCCTACTTGATTACACTGTGTATTTGTCACGATCGGTGTTCGGTTCCGGGTCACGCCCATGCCGTCCGACAGCCCCATTACCTTCGACCGCGTAGTCCGCATCGCAATCGCCGTGGCGGTGGTCTGGCTGCTCGTCACGCTCATTGCCTACCTGAGCGACGTGCTCATTCCCTTTGCCGTCGCGTTGCTGCTCGCCTACCTGATCAATCCGCTGACTTCCTGGCTGCAGCGGAAACTGCCCTTCAAGCACCGGATCATCTCCGTGCTGCTCAGCCTGACGATCATCGTCGCTGCCGTGGTCCTCTTCCTTTCGATCCTGATCCCCATGGTCGTATCCGAATTCGCGCAGATGCAGCGGCTGCTGTCCGGCCTGGTGGATACGGATCAGTGGCAGGCAAGACTGCAGGACTATGTTCCCGAGGAAATCAGGGTCTACATCGCGGATCTCGTCCGCTTCGAAGAACTCGTTCAGCTGCTGAACTTCGAAAACATCAGGGTTTTCTTCCAGCAGATCCTGCCCGGCATATGGGGCGTTTTTTCGGGTACTATAAGCTTCGTGATCGGCCTGGCGGTCGTGATCGTCATCCTGCTCTACCTGGTCTTCATCCTGTTGGATTTCGACGAGATCTCCGAAGGATGGAAGGACCTGATTCCGGATCGGTACAAGCAAGTGGTGCTCGACGTGGTAGCGGATTTTACCACCGCCATGCGGGTCTATTTCCGCGCCCAGGCCCTCATCGCCTTCATCGTCGGATTACTCTTCGCCCTGGGTTTCTGGCTGATCGGCCTGCCGATGGGGATTTTGCTGGGGCTTTTCATCGGTCTGCTCAACATGGTGCCCTACCTGCAGGTCGTGGGCCTCATTCCGGCCGTGCTGTTCGCGATTGTCGCGTCTCTGGGTGCGGGCGAGAGTATCTGGGTCATGCTTGGCCTCGTGATTGCCGTGTTCGCCGTCGTGCAGATCATCCAGGACGCCATCCTGGTTCCCAAAATCATGGGCAGCGTGACCGGGTTCAACCCGGCCGTGATCCTCCTGTCCCTGTCCGTCTGGGGCAAGCTGCTGGGCATACTCGGGCTGCTGATCGCCCTGCCGGTGACGTTCCTGATCCATTCGTACTACAAGAGGTTTCTGAAGGGATCTCTCTCGGCGAAGAGACCGGCTTAGTTGCAATGTAGCCCCTGTCGAATAAAACCGGACAGCTTAGAATATCGAATTGCACAACATCAAGAGACAAGGTCGAAGAAGGAGCAGTAAATGGAAAGAATCTCCTGGGACGAGTATTTCCTTCGCATCGCCTACGCCGTTGCGGCGCGTTCGAACTGCATTCGCCGGCACATCGGCGCCGTGATCGTGAACGACAAGATCATCACCAGCACGGGCTACAACGGCACCCCCATGGGCATACCCAACTGCTTCGACGGCGGTTGCAAGCGATGCAACTCGGATGGACCGTCCGGGGCAAACCTCGACGAATGTGTCTGCATTCACGCCGAGGAGAACGCCATCGTCTTCGCCGCGCGCCACGGGTCGTCGACGAGCGGCGCGACGCTTTACACGACCAACAAGCCCTGCCTGGGCTGCCTGAAAAAGTCCATCCAGGCGGGGATTCGCCGGGTCGTCTACGGCGAACAGTACGCCTACACGAGATCCGTTGAAGAAGTGTATGACTGGCTGGTGGAAGAATCCGGGATCGAGATGGTCGAACTGAAATTGGACGCGAGTCCGGAAACCGTCGTGCATACTGCCTGAGGCTGGAGAGATTCTGCTTGACGCATGCTCCGCCAGCCCGGAGATTACGCGGCGAATCACTTACGATAACTGAACGTGGGTACCGGGCGACGTTTTGCATACCAGCGATCGCATAACGCAGTCGGACTTCGCCTATCGCAGCCTGCCGGAATCGGACGTGCTGTCGTTTTCGGGTGTCTATCCCGACTACCATCCGCAGGACCGTGTGGGACTGGTTTCTCCCCTGCTGGAAGACGGGGTGATCGGGTTGGCTGCCGCCGTCCTGGGCCTGGCGACCGGGTTCTATGACTGTCTCCGTTCGAAAGGGAGCGCATTCTTCGACTATCCCCTGCATCATGCCTTCATCGGCGGACAGGGGGCACGGGTGCGCACACGTAACGGGGACCTGGATTTGTCCATCGGGGAATTGGGAAGTGCCTGGGGTTGGCTCGACGTCTGGCCGGAGACCAACTGGCATCTCTGCCCGGCAACTCCGGAAAACATGCTCGAGGCGGTGTTCCGTCACCAGGTCAACCGAGTATACTGGCCGGCTTCATTCATGCCCGGCGAGGTGGACAGACCACTTTCCCATTACGCATACAAACTGCTGAGCGGAAGGCTGAAGTCCGTCTGGTATTACGCCTGCGAGGACGGAAACCTGGAAGTCCGGGCGTCGGGGTCCGCCGCGGATGTCATCCGGGAAAGCCTGGGACGCCTTCCCCGCGGAGGCACGGAGACGTATCACGCGGCAGAAGCTACATCCAGACCCTGGATTAAGAATCGTTTTAAATTGGTGGAACCGCAAGCGTTTCTTGAAGATATGTCGGCCTGCTTCACCGATGGATGAAAGGTAAGCTCAGGTCGTAATCGAGTTTCGAACGAACCGCGCCAGGCCCGTCATGGCAACCGTCATGGCCGCCCGCCACGCAAAAAAGGAGCAGTGACTCATGGTGGACAGATCCTACCTTTTCGACGATGACGCCATGCGCGACTTCATCGTACACGGCTATCACGTGATCGAAGTGGACAAGCCGGTCGCGCTGCATGATGGCATCTACGAGAAAACGAAGGCGATCATCGACGAAGACGGGAATCCGGGTAACAACCTGTTGCCCCGCGTTCCGGAGATTCAGCAAGTCTACGACGATCCCTCGGTTCTGGGCGCGCTGACGAGCCTGCTCGGACCGGATTACGTCATGCACGCCCACCGCCACCCGCACGTGAACCCGCCGAACAGCCGGGGAGGCGCATGGCACAAGGACAGCTACTGGGGTTATACCAAGGTGCGGGATCACCATCCGCGCTGGATCATGGCGATGTACTATCCGCAGGACACCCCGGTGGAAATCGGCCCGACGGGGGTGATCCCGGGAAGCCACTACATCGAGTCCCGCGAGGAGACCGTCGGCGGGAACGGGGCCGTCCCCGATGGATTTCCCGCAAGCGGCAAGGCGGGAACCGTTACCATCATTCACTTCGACCTCTGGCACCGGGCGTTTCCGAACCAGACGGACAAGGTCCGGTACATGATGAAGTTCCAGTTTACGCGGATGTCGGAACCCGAGCGCCCCTGGTGGAACAGGCAACGCGAAGATATCGACCTGGGCGACCTGTCGGACGATCCCCGGAGCGCCATGTGGAGGAACATGTGGCACTGGCTTGCCGGCAACGGGTCGACCGGGAGCAGGCCGGAAGGCGGGGACCACGTCGACGCGCTCGCCGCGGACCTGACCCACGAACTCGAACAGAAGCGTCTGCACGCGGCCTATACCCTGGCGGAGTACGGGGAGGCCGCCCTTCCCCACCTGCTCGACGCGCTGCAGCACGAACAGGACGAGGTTCGGCGTGAAGCGTGTTACGGGCTCGGCGCGCTGGGCGCCGCGGCCGTCGAGCCGCTGGTCTCCCTGCTCGGACACGGAAACGACCGCGTCCGGGGATACGCGGTCTACGCCCTGGGAGACATCCGGCACCACAGCCCATCGGTTGCGGCGCGCCTGGCGGGTCTTTCAGACGATCCATCGCCCTTTGTCCGCCAGAATGTGGCCGATGCCCTGGGCCAGATCAATCTGGCCGCGGATTCCGCCGTTCCCGCGCTGATCGGCATGATGAAGGACGAAGATGAGCAGGTGCGGTCCAGAACCGCCTATGCGCTGGCCCGATTCGGGGACGAAGCCCAGGCGGCCGTTCAAAATCTCGCGGACGCGTGCTACGACGAAAACAGGTATGTACAGGGCCATGCCGCCGTTGCACTAGAACAGATCGGCACGCCGGAAGCGCTGCGCACGCTGCTGCACTGGCTGCAGGCCTCGCGGTGGTGCCCGCTGACGACGGCGAAGAGTACGTATTAACGGACGGTTGACCCTGATACAATAGATGATCGGTGCACAGCCCATCGTGGGACGAGGCCGATACCGCCTGCTACCAGTCGTGCATCATGTGGCCCTGCCCGGGATAGAACAGGGCGTCGACGATGAAGGACAGCACGATGCCGGTCGTGTATCCGAGCAGCATGCCCAGGAAGAACCGCTGGCCCGTGCGGTAGGCGCCGGTCCCGATCTTCAGCAGGATGAACTTGACGAGCCAGGCGAGGAAGACGGACAGGATCGAATCGCGGATATTGCTGGCGAAGCAGATGGCGAACCCCACCGGGGCGAGGGGCCACCAGACCAGCCAGTGCCGTAGCTTCAGCAGGACCAGGAAGATCGCCGCGCCCGCCGCCATGAACCACGGTTCGTTCTGCCCCAGGGACAGCGGGTTCTTCATCCAGGTCACGATCTCCTCGTAGTAATGCACATTGAGATTGCTGAAAGCGCCTCCGCCGAAGTTGTAGGCCCCCGTGGAATACCCCCAGTCGATCGAATAGGCCACTGCCGTGACCATGCTGACCAGGAACGTTATGGTAAGCACAAGCAGCAGCCCCTTCTTCCGCGGCCAGAATCCGTCGGTCAACCGGTCGGCCAATACGACCGAGCCCATCCCCAGGCCGCGCCAGTTTCGGGCATAGGCGCTGGCCAGCCCCAGCGAAGTAAGGCTTTGGGGCGACACGTTTCCCGATCCCAGGGAGAGCACCGTGATCTGGTGGGCGTTCACGGGCAGGTCCAGGAACACCACCCCCGTTTCCGCGATCACCTTCGTCGTTCCGAAGTAGAGCACGAACAGAAAGGCTAGAAACACCACGATAACGGGAAACGATATCCCGGACTGGTAAAGCCACGCGCAGATGAAGACGGTCCCCGCCAGTACCCCGGCCCCGGCTATCCTGTATGAAACCAGTTCTTTCGAATCATCCACCGAGGAATCCCGTCCCGCTGCTTTTCTGACCACCGCGATCAGGTGCCGCCGGGCGGTCCACAGGGCGTACGCCACGTACACGAGGAATCCCCCGAAGAACTGCGCGTTTACGCCGCCGGTGCCACCCGGATTGCTGCCTTCCGTGTTGAGTCCGATGTAGCTCAGGGCACCGATCTCGAGGATGCCGAGTATGAAAAACACCCATATGCTCAGGAGGATGTCGACGTTGATGAAATACCCGAAGCAGAGCATGTACGGGCTGATGCGCAAGGGAATGGACGGAAACAGCGGACTTAACTGAAGCGGGGTCTCGAAAAACGTGCCCACGGGCAATTGGGGGACGACGTGGGCGAAGGATACGATGTTCCACAGGGCGACGGCCAGCGCGAGACCGAATCCGACCTGGAAGAGCCGGTCGTAGACCAGCTTGGGCCAGTGTCCCGGCGATTGATCGGCGGCTATGAGCTCCAGGGGTACCTGGACCAGGGGAAAGGTAAGCCGCTCATACTCCACCCATTGTTTCCTGAATATGGCCGCGACGCAGGCTCCGACGACGAAAATGGCGATGAAAAAGCTCATCCACCATGCGACGGGTATCAACCACGGGGACCACGGGACGGTCCCGCCCGGCGGGAGCCCTTCATAAAACCAGCCCATGGCGTTGTTCTGGTTGCTCGCCACGAGCCATTCCGGGAGATAGGGGAAAAACAGTTCGGCCCACTGGTTTTCCGGCTGGGCGAAATAGAAGGGCGTGGAGACGATGGTCAGGAAGTACGACACGAAGGCCTTGCCGGGAATCAGGCTGGAGATGAGCAGGATGCAGAATATCAGCGCCAGCTCACGGCCGGCGAAGGCGGCTCGTGCGTAGAGGCTCCGGGCGACCGGGTTGTACACGAATACGACGAGCAGGAACAGGGCCAGCGCGGAGATGGGCAGGTGGGACACCGACATGCGGGACGTATGAAGGATGTACGTCCCGTAGGTCACCCAGATGTTGAGGATGATGGCGAGGAAAAGCCCCGTGGCCAGGGACCGCAGGGTAATCAACGAGGTAAGCGTGGATTTTCCTGGCGGCGTATGCGTGGTTGGGTCAGTCAAGCAGGACTCGTTTCGGTTTCAGGGTACGGGCGACTATTGACCCACACGGCGTTTTCCCGGCCTCAGGTTGACTGGCGCTCCTGCCACACGACCTCCATGGGATCGGGGATGGCGTACGGTTTCACGCGTTGATCGTGCAGCCATTCGGAAAGATAATGATCCATCGTGTGCAGGGTCTCCGGCTCGTCATCGGCCAGATTGCGTGTCTGATACGGATCGTTTCGCATATCGTACAGGGCCACCGGGTCAAACCGGTAACCGAAGTCGTCGTAGGTCCTGATCATGAGATGTTCGGGCGTCCGCACCGCCCGCTGCAGCGTGTACAGCCCGTGGCCCCAGACCAGATAGTCGTGCAAGCGGCAACGACCCCCGGCGAGTCCTCCCGCGAAGGAACGGCCATCATAGTGTTCGGGCACTTCACCGCCGATCAGATCGATCAGTGTAGCGCTTAAATCGACGTTGTACAGCAGATCGCCGCAGGAGGACCCGGGCGGCGTGATCCCCGGCCACTTGATGATCAGCGGGATACGGTGTATGCATTCGTCTGCGCAGACGTGATCGCCGTAAATGCCGTGCTCCCCCATGGCCTCGCCGTGATCGGCCGAAATGATGACCGCCGTATCGTCCGGGCCGCCCAGGTCGCCCAGGGCATCCAGCACCTGCTGAACGTGATGGTCGGTGTACCGGATCTCCGCGTCGTATCCGGTCACCATGTGATTCAGATCGTCCGTGTCCCGGATGGCGTCCGGCATGTTCGGCGTGGGGCTGGGCCGGTCCCCGGGAAACAGATGGGACGCGGTGAACCACCCGTCTATATCCTGGTGGCCGCGTATGGCTTCGTGGTCAGGCCAATCCGTAGCCGGCGGCTGGGCTGCCATGCGGTCGAACCAGTCGCGGGGCGCTTCGTAGACCCGGTGCGGGTCCCAGTAATTGATATACAGAAAGAAATCGTCCCGTCCGCCGTTCGCGGCGATCCACCGCAGCACGGCCTCGTTCACTTCTTCCGCCGTCTCGGATCCCGTCTTCAGGTTGGGCGAATGGAACTCCGTCCAGCCCAGGCCGAACCAGGTCGCGCAGTGCCGCGTGGGGAAGTTGGAAAAGCAGACCGTGTCGTAGCCGTGCTGGCGCAGCCTTCTCTGCACCAGCTGGTTCCGCTCGTCGGGACCACCGTACCGCTGCTCGAGGATCTGCAGTTTCGACGCGGGACCGCCGTGGGTCACCACGCCGTTGTTGATCCCGAATCGGCCGGTGATCCAGCCATGCCGCGAAGGCATGCAGGGGGAGTCCGCGCAGTAATACCGGTCGAACCGCATGCCCTGTGCGGCGATTGCGTCGATCGCGGGTGACGTGGGCCGGCCATAGCCGTAGCAACCCAGGTGGTCGGGCCTGAGACTGTCGATGTCAAAAAAAACGATGCGCAAGGAGGTTTACCGGTATCCTGGGTAAATGAAAACTGTTACGCCGCGACGGCCTTGTCGATGATGACCTTCATCTTGTCGCCGTGCTTGTGGCGGCCGGCGGCTTCGATGAGCGCTTCGATAGGCAGAAACCCGTTGTCCTGGAGCCAGTGGGCGATGGCGGCCAGGGCGGCGCCCTTTAGCCCACCCGTCTTGCGGAAGTCCCGGGTAACCAGATTGGACGGACCTGGTGGACCGGCCAGGCCCTCGAGCTCGGGTCCGAGCTTCGTGTCGGCGATCACCAGGGTATGTTCGCCGATGCGGGACCGAACCTTGTCCAGTCCGTCCTGCGATATGACGATCATGATGTCGGGACAGTCGATCCCGGTATAGTGGATCGGCTGCCGGGAAAGGATCACCTCCGCGACCGAGAACCCCGTGCCGATTGTGATGGGATAGTCGCCTTTCTTGGTGGCGGAAAGGCCCGCGGTTATGCCCGCCGTGGAGAGCAGGTCTCCCGCGGACTGAATGGCTTCTCCCGCCGAACCCGCGACGATGATCTCCAGGCGCCCGTCCAGCGGCGCCTCGCAGGTGTGCTCGATCGGTTTCAACCCATCCAGGAGGGAGCGGCCGGTCACCCGGTGCGACTGGCCTACCGTGCGCTGATTCCGCGTCACCACGCTCTCGTAATCTGCCGTATCGTGCAGTTCCTGGACTTTCCTCATTCCGTACGCGGGGCACATTTCAACGATTTCGATGAGGGAGAACCCCGGGGTGGACAGGGCTTCCTTCCAGAGTTCGGCCGTATCCTTGCCGATAAACGTCCGCGCGGTGTAGGCCGCGCCGGCGTTGTGGGCCAGCGCGCAGATGTCGTATCCAGGCACGGCCGACTCGGGCCGGTCAGGCTCCTTGAATTCGGTGGAGGACAGCCCGCTGGTCTGGCCGCCCGTCATGCCGTAGACCATGTTGTTCTGCACGACGAGGGTGAGGTCCAGGTTGTGCCGGGCTGCCTCGAGCAGGTGCTGCAGGCCGATCGTGGCGCCGCCGTCGCCCTGCAGGGCGATGATCTTCTTGTCCGGATGCTCGAGTCCCATCCGTATGCCCATGGCCAGGGCGACCGCCCGGCCGTGGAGACCGTGAATGGTATGGCAGGTCAGCAGCGGGTCCACGAGTCCCGTGCATCCGATGTCGCTCACCACGATGACGTCAAGGGGGTGTACGCCCAGGTCCGCCAGGGCCTTGCTCATGGATTTGTTGGCGACCGTATGACCACAACCCGGGCAGTAGGGCATTTTCAGGTCGTTCAGGATGGTTTCCTGCATTGCCTTACTCCTTCCACGATCTCCTGCGGGGTAATCATGTGGCCGATTTTGTTGACGCCGTGTATCCGGTCGTGCTGATCGTTCCCGTAGAGCAGTTCCCGCAGCAGGCCGACGATGTTCTCCTCGACGACGACGACGTGCGCGTATGCCGAGAGCAGTTCGTATATGCGCGGCGGTACCGGCAGCAGCGTCTTCATGACCAGGAGCGAGACGGATTCGCCGCTCACTCTCAGCAGGCCGGCGGCCTCCCTGGCGGCTTCCGCCGAGATGCCGTAGGTCAGGATGACCGTATCGGCGCCTTCGTCCCGATCGTGTTCGTAATAGGTGTAGTCCTCGATGCTTTGTTCGATCTTGTTCTTGAGCCGCCGGGTATTGCCGAGGGCCTCGGGATTGTTCTTCTGCGTGATGCCTTCCGTGTCATGGGTCGATGAATTCAGCCGGACCTGGTGCAGGTCGTTGCCCAAGGGCAGGAAGGGTGGCGCCAGGTCTCCGTTGACCCCATAGGTCCTGTATTCGCCGTTCCCTTCGTACAGGTGGCGTTCCGCCCGCCGTACTTCCTTCAGGCCGGAGATATCCATGTTCTGGTTGGTCATGACCATCTCTTTCGAGGTCAGCAGTACTACGGGTGTCCGGAGATTCACCGCCGTGTGCACGCTTGCGGCGGCCATGTCCCAGCAGTCGTTCAGGTTCGATGGGCAGAAGACCGGTACCGGGTATCCCCCCGAGATGCATCCCCTGAGCAGGAGCAGATCCCCTTGGCCGCCCGTTGTAGCCGACCCGGTGCTCGGGCCCAGGCGCTGGGCCAGGATGACGACCATGGGCAGTTCCATCATGAAGGACATGTTGATCGATTCGATCATCAGGGCGAATCCGGGAAAAGCGGAGGCCGTGACGGGAAACACGCCCGATGAAGAGAATCCGGCGGCCCATTGCAGCGCCGTGATCTCGTCCGGCGCTTCGAGGGCGATGGGGATGCGCTGCTTGGCGCCCGCGAAGAGCCAGTTGACGGGTGTGATGGGATATCCGATGTAGGCGCCTGCGCCGGCCCGGGCCATCGCCTCGATGATCAGCCTGGATCCGTCCAGGAAGACCATGCGTTCATTGACGGTCGTCATGGTGCGTGCGCTCCCGCTCATCTTGAAGGGATTCCGCCACGATTTCGGCGATATCCCGGACCCGCATGGGTTCGCCGGCCCGTTTGTTGGCGTCGTTCATCATCCTGGCGCAGAAGGGACAGCCCACGGCCAGGGTGTCGGCCCCGGTTTCTCTGGCTTCCCGGAAGCGGTTGTCGCTGACCGCTTCCCTGCCTTCCTCTTCTTCTTTCCATACCTGTGCGCCGCCGGCACCGCAGCAGAACGACCGTTCCCTGCTCCTGGCCATTTCCACCAGGGAAGGCCGGGTTGCCGCCAGCGCCCCACGGGGCGCTTCGTATTCACCGCCGTGGCGGCCCAGGTAACACGGGTCGTGATAGGTGGTCCGCGTCCCCGTTTCGCCGCGCACCGCGAGTCTGCCCGCGCTCGCGAGCTCGTCGATGAGCCCGGTGTGGTGCATCACCTTGTATCGCCCCCCCAGCGCGCCGTACTCGTTTTTCAGGGTGTGCAGACAGTGGGGGCAACCCGTGACGATTTTCTTCCGGTCGGCGCCCGCGGCATTCAAGGTTTCGATGTTTCCCTCGGCGGCTATACTGAAAAGATACTCGTTTCCGGCTCTTCGCGCCAGATCTCCCGTACAGGATTCGTCGTTTCCGAGCACGGCGAAGTCCACCCCCGCCCGGTGCATGACCGTGGCAATGGCCCGGGCTGTATCCCGGGCGGCGGGGTCGAAGGCACCGGCACAGCCGACCCAGAACAGGACCTCGTACCCCGGATTTTCCGCAACGGTCGGTACCTTGAAATCCAGGGTTTCCGTCCATTCCATCCGGTCGCCGGCCATCTGCCAGGGGTTGCCGTTTCGTTCGATCCCGGTGAAGGCGCCTTTCAGTTCATTCGGAAACGCGCTCTCCATCAGCACCTGGTTCTGGCGTATGGCGAGAATGTCGAACATCGGCTCGTTGCCGACCGGACAGGCCTCCGAGCAGGCTCCGCAGGCCGTGCAGGCCCAGAGGGCGCTTTCGGTCATGGCATAGCCCAGCAGGGGCTCCGTGTCTTCGCCGCCCCTCGCCAGCGATTTCATGTGATCCCGAAGGTGGTACCGCTTGTTCACCTCCAAGGCCGCGGGAGACAACTCCTTGCCCGTGGCATAGGCCGGACAGGCGTCCTGGCAGCGGTTGCACATGATGCAGGCGAAGGCGTCCGTGATATGGGTCCGGTTCAGGTCGGTTATCCGGCCCGCGCCGAACTGCTCGATGGTTTCGTCCTCGAAATCCAGGGCGTCCAGCGCGCCGGGGCTGACCCGGTCGGGGGAGGTCATCAGATTGAAGGGGCCCATGAACAGGTGGGCGTGTTTCGAATAGGGGAACCAGGGCAGGAAGACCAGCACCAGTCCGATGGCAATCCACCAACTCGCGTGCAGGCCGAAAGTCAGGAAGGACGGTTCCAGGCCTGTCCAGAGGCCTGCGGCCAGCGCCGCGACCGGCTGCCAGGGGTCCGGTCCGTGTATCGCGATGTCGAACGATGCGCCCAGAAGCCGGAAGCCGACGTGTCCGAGGATAAAGCACCCCACGATCAGGGAATCCCGCCTGATGCCGTCCGCCGCCCCGGGATGCAGTTTGACCTGGGGTGCGACGGCGAGGGCCGTGGATTTTACGATGAACCGGCGGATGAGCAAGGCAACCATGCCCGCCAGCACGGCCAGGGTCATGAGATCGACGACCAGGCGATAGATCTGACCGGCGGTCCCGTTCTCCAAAAAAACGAAGCCGGTTACCATGCCTTCCAGCACGTCCACCAGGTTTACCGCCATGTAGAGGATGAATCCCCACGCAATCCCGGTGTGCGCGAGGGAAACCAGCGGCCGGTTGCGGATCATGTTGTTCTGGCCCGCCAGCGCCTTGATTCCGGTCATCAGCCGGCTTGGAAGACCATCCCAGGCCAGCCGGCCCTGGCCCCGCTTGATCATCCCGATCATGCGCCTGAAGGTGACGGATGCCAGGTACAACGAGACCGCCATGGCAATGGCGAAGAGGATCTTTTCGTAGGGAGATAGCATCGGCGCCCTGCGATCCCGATGTGCCGCCGAAGGAAGACGCGATGCACGGTGTGCCTGGCTATCGGCCCAGCCGCTTCTTCACTTCTTCCGCGATGGCGGGCAGGTAACTGAAGAGGTCGCCGGCGATGCCGTAGTGGGCGTACTTGTAAAGCGGCACGTCGGCGTCCTTGTTGATCGCCACGATCACGCGAGCGTTTTTCATGCCAGCCAGGTGTTGTATCGCACCGGAAATCCCGCAGGCGATGTACAGGTCTGGCTGTACCGTTTTCCCCGTCTGGCCGACCTGGTGGGCATAGGGTATCCATCCGGCGTCCACCGCGGCCCGGCTGGCGCCGAGGGCGCCGCCCAGGGCATCTGCTAGTTCCCGGACCGGCTGAAATCCCTCCGGTCCGCCCACGCCGCGTCCACCGGAAACGATGATGCTCGCTTCGGTCAGGGTGACTGTGCCGTCCGCGGTCTCCACGGACTCCACCTTGGTCGGGATATCGTCCTCGGCCATGACGGCCGGGACTTCGATAACCGCTCCGGTGCGTGATTCGTTCAGATCGACAGGTTGAAAGATGTTACGCCGTATCGTGATAAACCGGTGCCCGGTACCGTTGAACCTCACGGTGGATACCAGGTTGCCGACCAGGGCCGGCCGGACCGCGACCAGCTGGTCTCCGTCCATACGCAGGTCGGTGCAGTCCGGCGCCAGGCCCGCGCCGGTGAGGGCGGCCGCGTAGGCCGAAAGCTCCAGGCCGGCCGTACTGGCCCCCATCAGGATCACCGAGGGCGGTTCGTTTTCCAGAAGGTGCCCCAGGAGTTTCGCAAAAGGCTCTACGCGATACCGGTCCAGCGAGGGATCTTCCGCGGTGTACACGCGGTCCGCGCCGGCCTCAATGGCCTGTTGCGCGATATCGTCGACCCGGCCGCCGAATACGATTGCGTTCAGCGTCCCTCCAAGGTCCGAGGCGACGGTTTTCGCAGCGGCCATCGCCTGCCACGCTATCGCGTCCGCCCGGCCATCCTCCTGTTCGATCCATACGAATACGCTGCCGGCCATCGGGTCCTTTCTGCCTAAATCACTTTTTCCTCGATCAAACGGTCCACGAGGGTCTTGGCCGCATCCGCCGGGGCTCCGTCGATCATTTCGACATTCGCCTCCCGCAACGGGGGCAGTTCGGACTGCCAGCCAATCGAAGAAGCGCCGGCACCGACGCTGGACGCGTCGACCTCGAGATCCTCGCATCCCCATACGGGTATGTTTGCCCGGGCCGCTTTGCGTATGCCGATGAGGCTCGGGTACCGGGGTTCATTGATCTCTTTAACGACGGTGATCAGGGCCGGAAGCCTGCTGGTGATCGTTTCCCGCGCTGCTTCCAACAGCCGAACCGCCGAAATGGTCCGGCTTGATGGATCCAGGCTGTTGATATGGGCTACGTAAGAGACCAGCGGTATGTCCAGGAGGGCCGCGATCTGCACGGCCGTCGCCGCGGTATTGCCGTCTATCGCCGCCCTGCCGCCGACGATCAGGCTGAATTCGCCGATTTTCCGGATGGCTGTGGCCAGGATGTGCGCGGAGGTCAGGCAGTCGCTGTCCGCCATGGCCGGATCCGATACCAGGATGGCCTCATCCACGCCCATCGCCAGGGCGGTCTTTAGCGCGTCGGCGGCCTCGGGAGGTCCCAGACAAAGGGCGGTTACCTTGCCCCCGTGCTCCTCCCGGGTCTGAATGGCGGTTTCCAGGGTGTACTCGTCCCAGGGATTGACGATCCGGGGACCGCCCTCGGCGGACAGCTTCAGGCCGTCCATGGAGGCGGATAGCTGGGCCGTATCGGGCGTCTGTTTCACCAGGGCGATAATGTTCACGTAAACGTTACCTCTCGCAACAGGCGTTGCCGCGCCAGGTCAGTTCTGCCAGTAATCGGGATCGTAGGCGGGCATTTCACATCGAAGCGGCCGGTCCGTCCGGTTGCCGAACACGTAATCCGCCTGCATGAGTTGATGTATCTGCGACGTGCCCTCGTAGATCACCGCGCTCTTGCTGTTGCGTAAGTGACGCTCGACATCGTATTCGTCGGAGTATCCGTAGGCGCCGTGCACCTGGACCGCGTCGCTGGCCGTGGCGAAGGCCGATTCCGTGCAGAACCACTTGGCCATGCTCGTCTCCCGGGTGTTCCGCATTCCCCGGTTCTTGAGCCATCCGACCTTGCGTACCGCCAGTTCACCCAGGTCGATGCGCTGCTTCATCTGGGCGATGAGCTGCTTTACGAGTTGATGGTCGCCGATCGGCTGGCCGAAGGTTCGGCGCTGTTGGGCGTACGACACCGAGGCTTCCAGGCAGTATTTCATCAGGCCGACGGCGCCGGCGGCCACGGTATAGCGGGCGTTGTCGAGGCAGGACATGGCGATTTTGAAGCCTTCGCCCTCTTCGCCAAGGCGATGGGATTCGGGTACGGGAACCTGGTCCATGTTGATCCAGCCCGTATTGCTGGCCCGCACCCCCATCTTTCCCTTGATGGTGCCGGTGGTCAGGCCTTCCCAGCCCCGTTCCAGCAGGAAGGCGGTGATACCCCGCGTGCCTTCCTCCTGGTTCGTCTTGGCGAAAACGAGAAAGCGGTCCGCCACGTCGGACAGTGTGATCCACATCTTCTCGCCGCTGACCAGGTAGGAGTCGCCGTCCTTCCGGGCCCGGCTGGTCATGGCGGCCACGTCCGAGCCCGCGCCGGGTTCGGTCAATCCGAAACAGGCGATGTTTTCGCCGGTTGCCAGGGGCGGCAGGAACCGTTCCTTCTGTTCGTCCGTGCCCCATTGAAAGATGGGAAGGGCGTGCAGGCCCAGGTGGACCGCAATCGTCTCCCGGACGGAAGAGTCGGCCCACTCCAGCCCCTCAGAAAGCAGCCCCAGGGAGATGAAATCCATGCCGGCCCCTTCGTACCGCGCGGGGAGGCAGATGCCCATGAATCCCTGCGCCGCCATCTTGGGCAGCAGTTCGTGGGGGAAGGTACCATTTCGGTCGTGTTCCCTGATGGACGGCAGGATCTCGTTGCGGGAGAAGTCGTAGACCATCCGCTCGACCATCCTGTGTTCTTCGCTTAACTCAAAATCCATGGGCGTGATTCGTTATTCCGTGGGTGTTTAATCCTGCCGTTTCACCAGGTTCGTACTGCGCCCGAAACCGGATCGGAAAGACCGGAATCCGCAGTCACCCGTATTTACGCGTAACAAGGTGGCGTGTCAAGGGTATTGCGGTTGTGAACGAGGGGTTGCGCAGGTGCGTGGTTACCCGCTAATTGCCGGCCACTCCGGCCGCTTTGCTGAAGTCTCTGCCGGGCGTTGACTCCGGATGGGTTACCGGGATCTCCCGCATCACTTCGAGGAACCGGTCCACGTCCTGGTCCGTATTGTAGAAATGGGTGGACACGCGGGCCCTGCCCACGCCGCCGTAGGCTCCGAAGATCAGCACGTTCTGGTCCTCGAGGGCGTGGGTCACCGCATTAACGTCCGCCGCGGTAAAGCAGACGTTGCCGGCTCTTTCCGCCGCGGCCCTGGGCGTGATGACCTCCCAGCCCATGTCCGCCAGGCCATCCCAGACCCGGGCGCTCAGCTGAAGTACGTGCTCCTCTATCCGGTCAATACCGATATCCATCAGGCAGTCCAGGGCATTGTCCAGGACGTATACCCCGATCCAGGTCTCGTTGCCGGGCGTGAACCTGCTGGCGTCCGCCCGGGGTATGTAGGCGGAGGGGTCCTTCCAGTCCGGAAGATAAGCCGGCGTGTGCCATCCTACGAAGGGCGGATTCAGTTCGGGAACGCGTTCTCGATTCCAGTAGAAGATACCCACCCCGTGCACGGCCATGAGCCATTTGTAGCAACTCGAAACGACGAAGTCCGCGTACTGCGCTTCGACCGGTACGGCGCCTGCCGAGTGGGTGACGTCGAGACAGAGCAGGGCGTTCTTGCGGTGGACGATATCGGAGAGCTCAGGAAGCGGCAAACGTTGGCCGGTGAAATAACTGACATGGCTGACGTTGACCACCCTGGTGTTTTCATCTATCGCTTTATCAAGATCTTCCAAGTCTATGCGCCAGTTGTTGTTTTCCACGATTCTAAGCTCTACGCCCTGGTCCTTCAGCAGGGTCCAGGGCAGCACGTCCGACGGGAACTCCACGTCGGCGACCACCACGTTGTCGCCGGGTTTCCAGTCGAGGGCGTAGACCAGCACGTTGATCCCCTCGGAAGTAGAAGTCAGGAAACCGATATCGTCGGGCTGAACGCCGAACAGGCGACCGACCTTTTCCTTGCACGCGCCGGACACCACTTCGAGGCGCCTGCGTCCTTCCTCGCCCAGGAGCTTGTCTTCGAAAAAACGGTGGACAGCGTCTCCATGCGTCTTCAGCATGGGCGATTCTCCGCCCGTACAAAGGTGGGTTATGCCCTGGGTTCCAATGAACTCGGAAGGATCAATCAGCATCGGGGTCTCCAGTTGAAGTTGCTGCGGTTTCGGTCGCTCGCGAACTCGAATGCCAAGATACTCGCCGGGACGATTCTTGTACAGGGAATTCGGGGCCTCGTTACTGTACGTCGCCTCCGTCGTTGTAATTGATTCGAAATGGTCTATATTGTAGGAAAACCCGGCATCGAATCGCTTTATCGTAACGACCGGTACAGTCGCCGGAGTGTCTGTTGGTATTCGACTTCCACACCCATTTCTATACCTCCGCTTATCTCGACGAGATTGAACAGGGAGGATACCAGGCGGAACTGTTCAGGGATGCCGACGGCAATCGTCTGCTGAAGCTGGATGGCGACTACAGCATGATCGCGCCGGGTCATTTCGATGTAGAGCGCGTGATCGAGCACATGGACCGGCACGGGGTGGACCGGCAACTGCTCAGTTTTTCCATTCCGGGACTGCACATCGAGGAACCGAATGCCGGCTGTCGCCTCGCCCGGGTCGTCAACGAGGCCCTGTCCGATACCGTGTCCCGCTATCCCGATCGCCTGTCTGCTCTGGCGGTCCTTCCGTTGCAGGATCCGACCGCTTCGGCGGCGGAACTGGTCCGCGCCGTGGAGTCGCTTAGTTTGCGGGGCGGCATGCTGTTTTCGAATATCAACGGCAGATCGCTTGGAGGCCCGGAGTTTCATGAACTTTACGCGGCTGCGTCCTCCCTGGACCTGCCGCTCTTCGTTCATCCCACCACCCCACACGCCAATGACGCTTTCGAAGCGTACAGGCTGACCCCCATCGCGGGATTTCCGTTCGATACGACCGTTGCCGCCCTGCACCTGGTGCTCAGCGGGACGATGGCCGCGTTCCCGGAACTGAAGATCGTGCTTGGCAACCTGGGGGGGACCGTCCCGTTTCTTGCGGGCCGGATCGACAAGGGGTATATTTCCTATCCCGAAGCCCGCGAGAAACTGGACCGCCCGCCGTCTGCATACCTCAGGAACATGTATTACGAGTCCGCGGGGATGCCGAACAGCGGGGCGCTTCGCCTGGCGATCGACTTTGCCGGCGTCGATCGCGTGATGTTCGGCTCCGACTTTCCCCAGCAGATCGCGGACGTCGATCTGGGGCTGCGTGTCATCGAAGAACAGGGGCTGGACGAAGCGGACAGGCAGCGCATCGCGGGTCTCAACGCGGCAGGTCTTTTGAAGGTATAGAGCCATTCGCTGGTAAAATTAGTTTATCGTACTACACTGGAAACACGCCAGATCAGGCAGGAGCCGCAGGTTGGGCGGGATGTGCCCGGCACGTGCCGGTTCCCTTGAGCCGGAGATGCACGCATATGACTGACACCGAGAAAACCCTGTTCCTGCTGGACGGCATGGCCCTGGCCTATCGAGGCCATTTCGGGTTGATCCGCAATCCGAGGATGACGTCGACGGGCATGAACGTCTCCATGGTGTTCGCCATCGCCAATACCATCCTCGGCATTCTGAACAAGAACAGGCCCACACATATCGCCGCCGTGTTCGATACGCCCGAACCTACGCACCGGCACAAGCAGTATGCCGAGTACAAGGCGCAGCGCGACGCCATGCCCGAAGACCTGAGCACCGCCCTGCCCTACCTGTTCCGGCTCATCGAGGGGTTCAACATCCCGGTGATCCGCGTTCCCGGCTGGGAGGCCGACGACGTAATCGGGACCCTGGCGAAACAAGCCGACGAAGCGGGATTTACCACCTACATGGTCACGCCGGACAAGGACTACGCGCAACTCGTCTCCGCGCAGTCCTTCATCTGCAAACCCGGGAACACCGGGGACAACTTCGAAACCATGGGGGTGGACGAGGTGCTGGAGAAATGGGGGATCGAGCGGATCGACCAGGTGATCGACATGCTCGGCTTGATGGGCGACGCCAGCGATAACGTGCCCGGTGTTCCGGGCGTCGGCGAAAAGACCGCCCAGAAGCTCATCGCCCAGTTCGGCTCCGTCGAGAGCCTGCTGGAGAACACGGACCAGTTGAAAGGCAGGCAGAAGGAGCGGATCGAGGAAAACCGGGATCTGGCCCTGCTGTCGAAGAGCCTGGTCACCATCGAACGCGACGTCCCGCTGGAAGTCACCCCCGATTCGCTGACCGTCAAGGAAAGACGGAACGATGATCTGAAGAAGCTGTTCGTGGAACTGGAGTTCAACACCCTGGGCAAGCGGCTTTTTGGCGAAGACTTCTCGGCTGCGCCGCGGTTGACCCTCGCCGGCAGTCAGGAAGACCTGTTCTCAGACGACCAGTTGAAGACGATCGCGGACGTGGAGCACGACTATCGTTGCGTTGACACGCCCGAATCCCGCGCGGCGCTCATCGATTCGCTGCGTCAGGCGCCTTCCTTCTGTTTCGACATGGAAACGACCAGCCTGGATCCGAAAACCTGCGATATCCTGGGTTTCGCTTTCGCGATTGAACCACATACCGGTTACTACGTACCCATGCCGGACGGGCGCGAGGACGTGCTGCGGATCGCCGACGAATTCCAGTCTCTCTTTGACGACACCGGCAAGGAACTCATCGGGCACAACATCAAGTTCGATCTTTCCGTGCTGCGGTGGCACGGGATTACCGTGTCCTGCCGCATCTTCGACACCATGCTGGCGGCCTATGTGACCGTGCCGGACCTGCGGAGGACCATGGACTATCTGTCGCAGGCCCTCTTGGGCTACACGCCGATCTCCATTACCACCCTCATCGGCGAGAAGGGCGAGGAGCAGGGCACGCTCAAGGATGCGCCACTGGAAAAAGTCGTCGAATACGCGGCGGAAGACGCGGACATCACGCTGCAACTGGCGGGATTGCTGCGACCCCGGATCGGCGAGATGAAGCAGGATACGGTATTCGGTGAAATCGAGTGTCCTCTGGTTACCGCCCTCGTAGAAATGGAACACGAAGGCGTGCGGATGGACGTGGGGCAACTGAAGCATCTGTCCGGATTGCTGGACGAGGAGATCCAGCGGTCCTCGGACCGGATCACCGAACTGGCCGGAGAGCCCGTCGATTTCAATTCGGCGAAACAGCTTGGCCATATCCTCTTCGACAAGCTGAAAATCGATCCCAACGCCAAGCGCACGGCGAAGACGGGCCAGTATTCGACGGCGGAAGCCATACTCCGCCGACTCGCGCCCAAGCACGAGATCGTGGAGCAGATCCTCCACTACCGGATGTGCACCAAGCTCAATTCCGTATACGTCAGCCAACTGCCCCATTCCGTGTTTTCCGGGACGGGACGCGTACACACTTCATACGAGCAGGCCGTGATCGCCACGGGCCGGATCCAGTCCCACGGCCCCAACCTGCAGACCATCCCGGTCCGCACGGAGATGGGCCGTCAGATCCGAAAGGCCTTCGTGCCCCGGGACGACGACTACCTCCTGATGGCCGCGGACTACTCCCAGATCGAACTGCGCATAGCGGCCGAGCTCAGCCGGGACGAGGGCATGATGGAGACCTTCATCCAGCACGAGGACATCCATTCGGCGACGGCCATGAAGATCTACGATGTGGATTACGATGGGGTGACCGACGAAATGCGCAGGCGCGCCAAGACCGTCAATTTCGGCATCATCTACGGCATCTCCGCCTTCGGGCTGGCCGAACGGCTCAACATTCCCCGGGGACAGGGCCAGGAACTCATCGATCAGTACTTCGCGAAGTATCCCGGGACGCGCAAATACATGGAGGATACGGTCAAATTCGCGGAGGACAACGGCTTTGTCGAGACCATGACGGGCCGGCGGCGGTACCTGCGGGACATCAATTCCCGCAACGCCACCACCAAGCGTGCCGAGGAGCGTGTCGCCATCAATTCCCGCATCCAGGGCACGGCGGCCGACCTGATCAAGCTGGCCATGACGCGGATACACAACCAATTGAAAAAACGGGAGTGCAGGACGCGCATGCTGCTGCAGGTGCATGACGAACTCGTGTTCGATCTGCATAGGTCCGAAGAAGACTCCCTGCCGGCCATGATCGAGGAGTGCATGCGGAGCGCCCTGCCCATGACCGTGCCCATAGAAGTGGAGATCGGCATCGGTACAAACTGGCTGGAAGCACACTAGAAGAAGCACACCAGAAGAAAGGAAAGGGAATCATGAGTTCAGGAAACGGCTGGATCCGGGTCGGATCCAAGGCCGATATCTCACCCGGGGAGTCCCGTGCCGTCAAAATCGGCGAAGGGCGAAGCATCGCGCTCTTCAACGTCGACGGACGGATACACGCCACGGACAACCAGTGCCCTCACATGGGATTTCCGCTGACCCGCGGGGTGGTGAAGGACGGGATCCTGACCTGCGACTGGCATGGCCGCAGTTTCGACCTCGAGGGCGGCGGATGCTTCAACTACGAGTGCGACGACCTGGAGACGTTCCCCGTCGACGTCCGCGGTGACGAGATCTGGGTACAGGCCGGGGACGCGACCTACAAGCGGCGGGACCAGCACCTGCAACTGCTGTGGGAGGGCCTCCTGAGCGGAGATTCGTGGACGATCTCCAAGGCCTCCGCCCTGCTGCTCTCGGGTGGTGTCTCGGAGCACGATATCGTACAGATGATCCTGCGGCACCTGGGGCGGCACGTCGCGTCGGAGCAAGGCGCGGGAGGGGGCGGCGACATCATTTCCCTCCTGGTATCCGGTCTCGAAGTCGGCAGAAGATACGACGGCGAGGACCGGCTGATGGCCCTGTCGCTGGCTGGCCGCGCGGCATCGGGTAGGGCATCGGAACGGCTCGAGGTCATCACGCTGCCGCCGCCGGTAAGCTGGGAACAGATCGACGGCTGGGTACGCATGTTCTCCCGCAACATGCAGGATTTCAGGATCGAGCGCTGTCTGCACAC
>JAPOYX010000033.1:26033-40747 GCA_026706345.1 Gemmatimonadota bacterium
AAAACGGCCATGAAGAGCGCATTTTCAAACTGCTGTTCGAATGCGCCGTGGCGCCGTATTTCCTCGGATTCGCCCGAAACGTGGCCAACCTGGGCGATCTCGCCAGGGTGGTGGACACCTTCGGGTGGAACGAGGCGTCCGAACTGGTCTGCAACCTGGGCGCCAAGATGGTCGGTCAGGGGCGGGACGAGCCGGAGCGGTTCCACCGCGACGCCGTCCGCCTGCTGGGTGACATGGCTCCCGCGCTCGAGTCGCAGGACTACGCGGGGAACACCCGGACCGACTACGATGAGAACGCGCTCGTGGACGCCCTGTTGAGCGTCGACGTCGAGCGTTCTTTCGAGGCCGTGGCGCGTGCCTTGAAGGACGGTGTGGCTATCGAGCGGCTCATCACGACCTTCGTATTGCTGGCCGCGGACCGCATGGCGCGCACGCCCGTGAACGTCGACGCCGGATGGGGACCGCTGTCCACCGAATACAACCTGGCGGCGTCGTTGCGGCACGTAATGGCATACGGCGGTCCCGCGGCCGCGGCGAAAGGCCTGTTCCACGCCGCCTGGCAGATCTTCGACAACCGCTGGATCAACATTCCCGCCCGTTCCCTCGACGAACCCCTTTCTGATCATCCTTCGGACGCGCCGGACGCGGCCGTTGCGGCGGAGCGCATCGTCCATTCCATCAAATCGCTGGATATTCACGGCGTGGGCGACCAGGTGGTGGGTTACCTGAACAGCGGCTTTGACGGATCGGAACTGCTTGAGGAAATAGGACGGGCGATTCTGTGGGACGATACCAACATGGAACTTCTGCCCACGCTGCGTGTCACTTTCAATGAATGGGAAGGCGCAAACGGTGAAGACGCCGCCGGCGGATCAGGGCATCCGTCCCGGTACCAGCTCCTGGTGGGGCTGGTCCGGTACGCGACGGACGTGCGTTTGAACAAGAACAGCATGGCATCCATCAACACGGCCATGCGGTTTTCGGAAGGTCGGACGACCGTTGAAGTTTTTGACGAATAGGGCCGGACGACCGTCGAAATTTTTGACGAGTAGAGATCAACGGACTGCAAACACGGATCATCGGAGAGGTAATCTGTTATGGCGACGGAACAGAATGGATACGTAAGGGTGGCGGGCGCGGACGAAGTGGCGGACGGGAAGCCCAAGGCCGTGAAGGTGGAGGGCAGGAGCATCGCCCTCTTCAGGCACAATGGGACCATCTACGCCACGGACAACCAGTGCCCTCACATGGGCTATCCGCTCACGAGGGGACGGGTGCGGAACGGCGTGCTGACCTGCGACTGGCACGGATGGAGTTACGATCTCGGCGGGGGCGGCTGTTTTACCGGGGGGTGCGACGATCTGGAGACCTTCCCCGTGGAGGTGCGTAACGGCGACGTGTTCGTCAGTGTGAGCGAAGGCGGGTCGAAACGGTCCGACGCCCATCTCCTGCTCCTGAAGGAAGGACTCTTTTCCACCGACCAGTGGACCATATCCAAGGCCGTGGCCATCATGCTGGCCCGGGGCGTATCCGAAGAGGATACGTTGAACCTCATCATCCGGCACGGCGGCCGGCACATCGCCACGGAACGGGGGGCCAACGACGGCGGCGGAGAGGTTTCGGATTTCATCAACGGGATCAAGGTGGCGCGGCAGTACGAGAGCGACGACCGTATCATCCCGCTGACCTTCGCTGCTCACGGTCTGTCGGGGCGCGCAGGGGACCGCCCCGGCATCCAGCGGCTGCCCGATCCGATCACCTGGGAGAAACTCGAGGGATGGATACGGGTGTTTTCAAAGGACAAGAAATGGGAAGGCATCGAGAAGTGCCTGATCACCGCCCGGCGGCTGGGCGGCCATGACCACGAGATCCTTCCGCTGCTTTACGAATGCGCGGTAGCGCCCCATTTTCTCGGCAATTCGAACAACCTGCTAAACATCGGCTACATCGCGGAAGTGCTCGAGGAATTCGGCTGGGAGGAGGCCGAGGAACTGGTCTGCAACCTGTCGGCCAAAATCCTGGGACAGGAGCGGGGGCTGCCCGACGAGATCAGGCAGACGGCCATCGACCGGTTCATCGCAGACACGGAGACGCTGGATTCTCTCGGGGACGGGCCGTCTGGCGGTTCCGCTTCTGGCAGTACCGACGCGCGTTTCGATGAAGACGCCTTCGCGGAAGGCCTGGTCAGCGGAGAAATCGGACCGACATTCGGCGTGGTGACCCAGGCGTTGAAAGACGGCGTTCCGATCGAGCGCATCGTGACGACCATGGTGGTGCTCGCCGCGGACCGCATGGCGCGCACGCCGGTGAACATGAACCCGGGATGGGGGGGCCTGGTCCGGGAGATGATGATGGCCTCTTCGGTGCGCAAGGCCCTGCGGTTCGGCGGACATCGGGTCGCCGCCCAGGGACTGTACCACGTCGCCTGGCAGTTCTACGGCGACCGGTGGCTGAACATCACCCATCGGCCGCTGTCCGAGTCCCGCGGAAGTCTGCAGCCGGGAAGCGCGGACGAACCCGAAGCGATCGAAGGCGTGCTTTCTTCCATAGAGCAGATCCAGATCAGGGAGATCGGCAGACAGACCCGGGACTACCTGCGGTCGGGATACTCGGGAGACGCGTTGCTCCGGGAACTCGGCCTGGTGATCCTGAAGGACGACAACGGCCGGAACATCCTCTCCACGCTGCGTACGATCTTCGACGAATGGACCCTGTGCGAAGATCATCCCTCGCGCAACCAGTTGCTGGTCGGTCTCGCGCGCTGGGCCACCGACATCCGGCGCGCCACGGGCAGCCAGTCCGCCGCGGCGACCGCCCTGCGGTTTGCCAAGGGGCAGACTGCGGTGGACCTGTATGAGGCGTAAGTGGAAGTCATGTACTATAAGTCATGCAGTGGAGAATCCTGGACTACAGAGATAGGGGTTGTACTCAGGACAAGCTTACTCTCTTACAGCGGGAAACCGGTCTGGTTAGATGATCCTAGTGTCGGGTCAGAAATTGGAAGCAGCCCCGTAAATCATCGACCGTTCCAGTTGGCTGGACTGGATCTTTTGGGATGAATGGTGAACTACTGAGACCATAAAAGGAGGCCATGAGGCATGACGGGACTGCAAACGAGCTTTTTGCTTTTTCTCTTTGGACTGTCGTCGCTCACATCAGTGGCTTGGTCACAATCGATGAGCAGTGCTTCGCTCGAGAAATGTCTGGATAAGTCGCAGGCTTTGCCGGATCGATTTGTGGCATGCCGGTCGGCTGCGGAGGAGGGGTTTCCAGACGCACAAGTGCATCTTGGAGACCTGTACGATTGGGCTCATGTGTACCCTCAAGGCGCTGGCATTCCTGATGATGACACCGAGGCGGTGAGATGGTACCGAATGGCCGCCGAACTGGGAGATGCCATGAGCCAACAGCGTCTGGGAGATATGTACGCAGACGGACGGGGTGTACCGGAGAACGACATGGAAGCAGTGAAATGGTACCGACTCGCTGCCGAGCAGGGATATGATCGCGCCCAGCTGGATCTCGGTGACATGTTTATTCGAGGAGAAGGTGTTCCTGGGGACTATGTTCAGGCATATGTCTGGTACAACCTTGCTGCTGCTCAGGGTAACGAAGAAGCGGCTCTCAAAAAAGACAAACTGGCAAAATGGATGACACGTGACCAGGTTCAGAAGGCTCAAAGCCTCAGTTCAGATTTGTTTCGGCGTATTTCAGGTAGACAATGAAGAGACAGGAGTTATGTCACAGTTCAAGGTTTTTAGCCTAGCTTACTCATAAACAGCCTTCGTCAGTTGGATATATTTGAGTTAAACCACTTTCAGTTTCGCACAGGACTTCGGCGATTACCAGCAGGCGATTTTGCATCGTACCGATTTTGTCGCGACTGAACCTGTAGCGCATGCGGAGCCGGAAGGAACATTCGACGAGGAAAAATTCGACGATGCTGGCGAGAATGTACTGCTTGATGATCTCCCGAAGTAAGTTGGATGCGCCTCGATAACTGTCACTACTTAATGTATGTTTTGCATTTGACATGTCAACTGTTTGAATCTATTGTCTTCTGTAGGGAGCGAGTGTCCAGCGGGATTCCGGATAAGATCGAATGATTGAGACAGAAACCAACATTCGTTGAAGGTGTCAACAATGGGTCGTCTTCGAAGAAACTATCATGGGGATAGTGAATGACCTTGAGAAAGGAGGGGTCTGATCTTGACAAACGATGAGTGGAATCACACTCGTTGTAACTTGGAAGAAACCAGGTCCTGAAATCTTGACCAGTAAGATCCGACGAATTTTCGAACACGATGCCCGCTAATTTAACACAAGTGTTATACATTAAATCAAAACACAAATTCAACATACTAACGAATCGATATGAGGTCCCTCCGTAATGAACCAAAGACCAATCCCTAATACCGCCTTGCCGAATTCGACAGGTTCTGGTCGCCGAATCGCAACGAAGAAAAGAAGTGGACGACGCAAGATCGCCTTTGGCTGGTATGGCGGCAAGTATTCCCATCTCGATTTCATCCTGCCTCATCTACCAACCGACTGCCGGCATTTCTGCGATGTATTCGGTGGTTCGGCGGCAATCCTCATCAATCGCGAACCGGTGCCGGTCGAAACATACAATGATCTCGACTCCGAACTTGTTAACTTCTTCCGTATCCTGCGTAATCATCCGGACGAGTTAACGCGGGCGGTTTCGTTAACACCGTTTTCGAGAGAGGAGCTTGTTCTCGCCTGTACGCCATCCGAGGGTCTATCCGACCTCGAGCGCGCGAGACGTTTCTATGTTCGTGCCCGCCAGACCCGGACCGGGCTTGCTCAAACCAGCAGTGAGGGACGATGGGCTCATTGCGTGCTTACATCTCGGGCCGGTATGGCCGGGGCGGTTTCGCGGTGGCTTGGTTCAGCCGAGTTTCTTCCGGAAATCGCTCAACGGCTCTTAAGAGTTCAAATCGAAAACGCGCCTGCCGTGGACGTTGTCCGCCGGTACGATACGGACGATACGGTGTTCTATGTGGATCCTCCCTATGTCCACGAGACTAGAGGCGATGCCAACGCTTATGCATTCGAAATGGACGACCGTGCTCACGAAGAACTGGCCGAGGTCCTGAACGGTGCCCGTGGACACGTCGTGCTTTCAGGATACAGAAACCCGCTCTATGACCGGCTGTACGACCGCTGGAGACGCGTCGACGCGCCGGAAAAAACATGTCATTCCGTTCGATCGAAGAGACAGGAATCCCTGTGGATCAACCGATGAATCCGACGGTGAGTCGTTATGAACAGGGATGAGCTGTCGGACTGGCTCGATTCTGCCTGGGAGACGGTCTGTCAGTCGGCGTATGACGAGCCTGACCCCGAAGTCGATCATTTTGTTAATCACAGATTGACTTCGATTCGCTATGCCGTAATTACTCAACTGCTTGCGAAAATCGTCAATCCTGTTCGAGACATTCTTCGCCTGACCAGTGAAGGCACGTCCGAAGACACAGCACCCAGGACGCTTGCATCGGCTGTGGTGGTTCCCTGGAGTCAGACGAACGACAATGTGCTCGGCGGCAGCGCCGATCCCTACGTCAACAATCCCCTTCGTCGAGATTCTCTCCTGTCCGACGAAAGTACGATCAGAACCAGTGATCGGGCGGAATGGGCCCGTCTCGCAGAATACCTGGATCATTGGAACCAGGCTGATCGTGCTGATATCGAGAGTCAGGTTTTTCGCGTACTGCGATGTATCGCGCGACGGCGAGATCGTCAGAAGATCATATATCCCGTCCCCGACCGCGTCAGCAGCAGACTCCTCGCGAATGTGGTCGAAGTGTTTTTGGCCGAACCGAGTGGCGGTCTGCGTCCGCTGATTGTCGTCACCGCGCTCATGAAGACCCTTGGATCGACCTTCTCTCTGTTCACTCGGGTTGAATCGCAAGGTCTGAATGAAGCGGACACCGCTCGGAACAGGCCCGGGGACGTGATGTGTTACGGACCGGCAACGGGAGACGAGAACAGTGGTAGCGACGAAGAGCTTCGTCTCGTGGTTGAAGTCAAGGACACGACAATCACTCTACAGCAAATCGAACACTCGTTGGCCAAGGTCAATGCAAGCCGCGAAACGACACACGATCTGCTCTTCGCATCACCGGCGATTGCCGAAGTCGACGCGTTGGTAATCAGTGCCCGGCTCGACCGTGCCTGGCGGCAGGGATTGGACGTCAAAAGAGTTGACGTTCTGACTTTGGTTCGGGCTACGACCGTATTACTCCGGAATGCTGAACGCATTGAGTTTCTTCATAAAATAGGTGAGGAACTGAACCAGCGCAGTGAGCATGCGCACCGCGACACGTGGCGGCGACTATTGGAAGAGGCGGAGTAAACATCGAGGCGTCTCGATCAGGCGAGGTCCGAGCGACGCGCGATGGTTTTAAGAGCAAGTTGCGTGAATATGACTTGTAGCTGTTTTCGGCACCACGGACATGCGGTTTAAGGGAAAGATGAACATGGACAGGCGCACCGTGGGCGAAGGACTGTACGAACTCTACCGGCAAGACCCCGACGAAGCCGACCGGCTGCTGTTTGGCCGCCAAACCCACCCGGACAGGCGGGGATTCCTGAAAAACGCGGGCCTGGCCGCCATGGGTGCGCTGGTCGGGGCTTCGATCCCCTTTCATCGCAATATGCCCGCCCACTTCATTCCCGTGGCGCTCGCCGCCGAAGCCGTCATTCCGGGCAAGGATGGTCTCACGGTCCTCAATGACCGACCCATGTGCGTGGAAACCCCGCCGCATCTCCTTGATGACGCCATCACCACCCACCGAAGACATTTCGTCCGAAACAACGGGCTGATGCCCGAAGACCTGGACGCATCGCGCTGGAAACTGGCGATCGACGGCCTGGTCGACAAACCGGTGACGCTTGGTCTGGACGATCTCGCCAGCCGCTTCGAGGTCGTAACCCGTTCGCTGGCCTTGGAATGCGCGGGAAACGGGCGGGCATTCTTCGACCCGAAGACGAAGGGCGAACAGTGGACCTACGGCGCGGTGGCCTGCTCGGAATGGACGGGGGTGCGACTGTCGGACGTCCTGAAGGCCGTCGGAGTGCACGACGGGGCCGTCTACACCGCCCACTACGGCGCCGATACCCACCTGTCCGGCGAGTCGGCCGGGCTTCCAATCTCCCGCGGGGTGCCGATCGACAAGGCCATGGACGAGCACAATCTCATCGCCTTCGCCCAGAACGGGCGGCCGATCCACCCTATGAACGGCGGGCCTCTCCGGTTGATGGTCCCGGGATGGCCCGGGTCGTGTTCCCAGAAATGGTTGATCCGCATAGAGATACGGGACCAGGTACACGACGGGGCCAAGATGGCCGGCACCTCTTACCGCTTGCCGGGCCGGGGGATCGCACCCGGCGAGGCCGTGGACGAAAAAGACTCCCGCATCATAGAGGACATGCCAGTCAAGTCGCTGATTTCCCATCCCGCGACGGGGCACAGAACAAATGAACGGTCAGTGGAAGTGCGGGGCCATGCGTGGACAGGCGAGGGGCGCGTCGACTCGGTTGATCTTTCGATCGACTTCGGGGCGACCTGGATGCCCACGACGCTGGATGAACCGGTGAACGCCTACGCCTGGCAGAACTGGCGGACCGAGGTGCCGTTTCCGCGGGAGGGGTATTACGAGGTTTGGGCCAGGGCGATGGATTCGCAAGGGGTTAGCCAGCCCCACGCCATCGCGTGGAATCCCGGCGGCTACCTGAACAACGCCATGCACCGCGTCGCGGTTTACGCGGAGTAAGCCTCGTCCTTCCGGCGCACTTTTGTATTCGATAATCTTCGATAGAATCCTACTAATCCGAAAGGGGACAGGCAGAATCACTAAATGCTTTTGATAACGTATCAAAATTGATACACTTTGAGATACGGCATTTACATGTTGAGTGTCGTTTTTAAAGGACTGAAAATGATCGCGAGCGGCTAAGCTGGGAGATTCGCCAGAATGACTTCTATTAACAAACACGTTGGAAGCGATTTCGATGACTTTCTGAAGGAAGAAGGACTGACTCAGGAGGTAGAACGAGTCGCGATCAAACGAGTGATTGCTTATCAAGTGGGGCAATACATGTTAAATCAAGGACTGACCAAGACAGAGATGGCCCGGCGAATGCACACGAGTCGCGCCTCACTGGATCGCCTTCTGGATCCGGAAAACAGTTCGGTCACGTTGCAGACCCTGGAACGGGCGGCCCGTGCGCTGGGAAGACAACTTCATATCGTCCTGGTTTGACGCTGATCTCGATTTGCTACACGTTATCCACCGCGGGTCGCGGCAGATCAGTCCAGTGGCCGGTGGGATCGGATCCCTTGACGATCACGCCTTCCTTGTTCCAGTTGAGTTCGGCGCGCACGGACGCGGCGCAGTACCGAAGCGTCAGGCCGCACCGGCGCCGGTCCGACGTGTTGAGCCCGGATCCGTGTAGCAGCAGGTCGCTATGCAGCGAAATCTCGCCCGCCTTGAGTTCGATATCCACCTCGGTGCCGTACATCTCGACTTCCTTCACCGTCTGGTTGAGCACGTTGTTCTCGGCATCTTCGCTCAGGTGGTAGGTCAGGTGGCCGTAGTGGTGCGATCCGGCCATGAACCGCATGCAGGCGTTGCCCGTGTCCGCGTCGTCGATGGCCAGCCAGGCGGTGACCGTCTTTGACGGCGAGAGCGGCCAGAAGCTGGCGTCCTGGTGCCAGTTGACGATCTTGCCGTCTCCCGGAAGTTTGCAGAAGAAGTGGGCGCCCCACCCGACGACGTCATCCCCCAACAGGTCGCTGATGTAGGCGACGATCCGCGGATCGTTGATGATATCGTGCACCATGCCCGACTTGAGGTGGGCCGATATGATGGAGTAGTTGTGGTCGCCCCGCGCCATGACCTGCTCGATCATGCCGTCGAATTCGTCCCGTATGGCGCCGATCTCCGTGTCCGAGTATATCCTGAACGGCTTCAGATAGCCCTGTTCGTTGAAGGTATCGATCTGCGCGCTCGATAGCATGGTCGGATGATCGTTGCGGACCGGATGGTACCGCAGGTCGCGCGACATGCGGATCAGATCTTCCGGGGTCGGCATCTGCTTGAACCGGGTGTCCTGCAGGGTCGTCTGAGCCATGGGAACGCTCCTTGTGCTGGCTGCCGGCCTGGTTGCCGGCCTCAGTCTGCGTTTTTCGCTTTCAATATGACGTTCTCGGTTTCTTTTTCCCAGGTTTCGTTGTAGACCAGGGGTCTAGGCCTCCGCGGCGGATAGTCCGGCGGTGGATTATCCGGGTCGTTCAATTCCAGGCGGTCGCGGCCCCGAGGCGCTTCGTACCAGTGCTTCTCCCGTTCGGCCGCCTCGATCTCCCTGCGCAAGATGAATTCCGCGTGATCGAAACCGGAGATCGCCGCGTCGGCCAGGAACACGCGATGCACCTCGCTGCCGTCCCAGGTTTCCAGGTCCGGCAGGACCACCGGGCCCGTGCATACCTGAAACTCGGCGTCTTCCTCGTTAATATTGATCAGATCCACTGGAAATTCAAGAGTTACCTTTAAACCCCGGCCCGGCAGGTCCGAATGGTTCGGTTGGCCCGATTGGCCCGGTCGGCCCGGCTGATCAGTCTCCCGGTAAACGATCCTGCCATTCATGAGATCCCGGTTCGTTGTCGCGTCCACGACAGCCCGGGCATGGGTCAGCGTTTCCACGGAATCGTAACGCCTGATGTCGATTTCGTGGGCGTGGAACTGCTTCTCCAACGGGGTCCCGGCGATCTCGGCGGGCTCGGTGCTCGGCCTGCGCGAAATGGGAATGCTCAGGTTCCGGCTGAAAGCCATGCGCCATTCATCGCTGGGGATCTGAAAGAGGTTTCGGCGGGCGATCGTGTATTCCGTGCGACAAGGCGCACCCAGGTACAGATCGGTCTTGCGTCCCGTTTCCAGGTTTTCCACCGTACAGGCCGCTTCGAGGTGGAACCGCACCTGGTAGGCCTGTCCCGGCACGCCGACGAACCCGCCCTTGTACTTGTATACGAGGTCGGACTCCCAGGGCCAGGACCTCCAGTGGAAGGAGGAGCGATGAAAAGCGATCATGGGCGTGGATCCAATCGCGTTCTTATACCGGACCTTAAAGGCGCGGCCCGGGCATATTCAGATTCAGTGCGGCGATGTTCCATAATGACTCGTTTATCGGGCCGAAGCAATACAAAACTGACCCTTCGCC
Organism: Gemmatimonadota bacterium; assembly: GCA_026706345.1. NCBI lineage: Bacteria > Pseudomonadati > Gemmatimonadota > Gemmatimonadota bacterium. The sequence continues at coordinate 36,276 of JAPOYX010000033.1, forward strand.
CGAAGCGGCGGCGCCTTGATTTTTGTTGCGAGCGAAGGATGGGAACGCTACATTGAAAGAACGTTTCAAACGGCAAATGACGGCGCGCAACCCCGGCAAATGACGGTACGCAACCCCATTGCACACGTCGGCTTACGGACTGGATATGACGCAGGATTCCTCACGTTCGGAGTATGAAATTGACTTGGACCGCGTAGAGTCCCTGGAATGGCTCGAATCGCTGGACTATGTACTCCAGACTTCCGGCCCCGGAAGAGTGCGCCAGTTGATCGCCCAGCTCCAGGCCCACGCCCGCGGCAAGGGCGTCCGGCTCCCCTTCGCCGAGAACACGCCTTATATAAACACCATCCCGCCCGACCAGCAGCCGCCCTATCCCGGCAGCGACGAACTCGAACACCGGATACGCAACATCATCCGGTGGAACGCCATGGCCATGGTGGTCCGCGCCAACACGGCGGACAAGTCCCTCGGCGGGCACATCGCCACCTATGCCTCGGTCTGCAATCTCTACGAGGTGGGATTCAATCATTTCTTCCGCGGTCCTGGAGACGGCTACGACGGCGACCAGATCTTCTTCCAGCCCCACTCGTCTCCCGGCATCTACGCCCGGGCTTATATCGAGGGGCGGTTCAACGAGCAGCACCTGGACAACTTTCGGCGGGAACTGCGGCCGGGGGGCGGCCTTTCCTCCTACCCCCATCCCTGGCTCATGCCCGATTTCTGGGTCTTCCCCACGGCTTCCATGGGGCTCAGCGCCATCATGTCCATCTACCAGGCGCGGTTCAACCGCTACCTGGAAGACCGGGGTCTCAAGCAGGGCAACGGATGCAAGGTCTGGGCTTTTCTGGGCGACGGGGAAACCGATGAGCCCGAGGCGCTTGGCGCCATTACGCTGGCAGCGCGCGAGAAGCTGGACAATCTGGTCTTCGTGGTCAACTGCAACCTGCAGCGGCTGGACGGCCCGGTACGGGGCAACGGCAAGATCATACAGGAACTGGAAGCCGCCTTCCACGGGGCCGGATGGAACGTCATCAAGGTGATCTGGGGGAGCGGCTGGGATCCCCTGCTGGCCCAGGACGACGAAGGACTGCTCGTCAAGCGCATGGGCGAGATCGTCGACGGGCAGTACCAGAAATACACCGTTTCCGACGGCAAGTACCAGCGGGATCATTTTTTCGGCGTGCATCCCAGGCTTATGGAGATGTCCAGGCTGCTCACCGACGAGCACGTGCGGACCATCATTCGGGGCGGCCACGACCAGGAGAAGATCTACGCGGCGTACAAGGCCGCCGTGGAACACCCGGGCGCGCCGACCGTCATCCTGGCCAAGACGATCAAGGGGTACGGCCTGGGCGAATGGGGTGAAGGAAAGAACACCGCCCACCAGCAGAAGATGATCGACGAGGACGGACTGCGCCACCTGCGCACCGAGCTGGGCATCCCCCTTTCCGATGACGAGGTCCGCGAAGCGCCTTATTTCAGGCCGGCGGCGGACAGCGCCGAGATGGAGTACATCCGGGAACGCCGGGAAGCTCTCGGCGGCTACATCCCCAGGCGTAACGTCGTGAATCCCGGCCTTCCCGCGGCCCCGAAGGACGAGGTGTTCGACGAATTCAAGGCGGGGACGGACGGTCGCGAAGTCTCGACGACCATGGTGTTCACCCGGATGCTTTCGCGTCTGCTGCGCGAACCCGAGATCGGCAGGCTGATCGTCCCCATCGTGCCCGACGAGGCCCGCACCTTCGGCATGGAAGCCCTGTTCCGTCAGTGTGGCATCTATTCTCACGCCGGCCAGCTCTACGAACCGGTTGACATCGATACGCTGCTCTATTACAAGGAGGCGCAGGACGGCCAAATCCTCGAGGAAGGCATTACAGAAGCCGGCTCCCTGTCGTCCTTCGTGGCCGCCGGGACGGCCTATTCAACCCACGGCGTCAATACGATCCCCTTCTTCATCTTCTATTCCATGTTCGGCCTGCAGCGCGTGGGCGACCTGATCTGGGCCGCCGCGGAAATGCGCACGCGGGGGTTCCTGCTGGGCGGTACGGCGGGCCGGACGACGCTGAACGGCGAGGGACTTCAGCATCAGGACGGCCAGAGCCACCTGCTGGCCGACCCGGTACCCAACCTGCTGACCTACGATCCGGCCTATGCCTACGAACTGGCGGCCATCATCAAGGACGGCATCCGGCGCATGTACGTCGACCAGGAAGACCTCTTCTACTACATCACCGTGCAGAACGAGAACTACGCCATGCCGTCCATGCCGGAAGGGGTGGAAGAAGGCATCCTGAAGGGGATGTACCGGCTCACTTCGCTGAACGGGGGTACGGCAAAAGCCCATCTCTTCGGAAGCGGCTCCATCATCAACGAATCGCTGAAGGCCCAGGAGATGCTGGCCGAAGACTACGGGGTCGAGGCGGACGTGTGGAGCGTGACCAGCTACAAGCAGCTGCGGCGCGACGCCATGGACGCCGAGCGCTGGAACCTGCTGCACCCGTCGGAATCGCCCCGCGTGCCCTACATTTCACAATGTCTCGAGGAAACGGGAGGGGTGTACGTCATGGCCTCCGACTATGTCAGGACCCTGCCGGATTCCATCGCGCGCTGGGTGCCGGGTCCCGTGGTTTCGCTGGGAACGGACGGTTTCGGGCGGAGCGACAGCCGGCCGGCGCTGCGGAACTTCTTCGAGATGGACGCCCGGTTCATCACTCTCGGAACCCTCAACGCCCTCGCCCGGAAAGGCGATCTCTCACCGGACGTCCCGGAGCGCGCCATGCGCAAGCTGGAAATCGACCCCGAGAAGGCCAATCCCCTGGACGTGTGAACCGGAGTTCAGTGCGTGTGATCGGTCGATTGATTGGTATCCGCGTCCGGCTGATCCGCGCTGGACCGGCGACGGTATCCCCGCGTCCACCGTATCCCCGCGTCCACCGTATCCCCGCGTCCACCGTATCCCCGCGTCCACCGCTCGCCGCTTGACCGGCGTCCGTGTGTGTGCGATAGGGCGCGACAGCGCTGGATCAGGCGTAGAGTGCGTTGCTGAAGGCGCGGCGGTACTGGCGCGTCGTCGGGTGACCCTCGCCGAGCATGCCGAAAATCGCGACGCAACTCCGCCGGGCGCCTTCGTCGTCATAATCCCGGTTCTTCTCCAGCACCGCGATGAAACGCTGCAGGGCGAGATCATACTCCTCTCGCCTGAGATGCTCGATCGCCTGGCAATAGACCGGCTTGACCGGATCTTCCTCGAGACGTTCCGGCGCGTCCAGGTACAGGAATAGGCCGGCGATGGTTTGCAGCACGGCCGCCGAATCGTGGAATTCGGAGCCCGGTTCGATCGGTTTCAACAGGTCCAGGCACCGCCCGGGATCTTCATTCAGGTACGTGCGCGCCAGGCACACCGTCGCCTGCTCGTTGTCCGGTTCGGACGCCAGGACCTCCTCGAGCAACACGCGGGAATTCTCAGTGTCCCCGTCTTCAAGGCGCCGGAGCGCCTCTTCCAGCTGTCGCGCGTGGGGGCTCGGCAGGGCCTTCTTCAGCCACTGTTCGATCATGGGTTCAGGCAGCGCGCCCGTGAACTCGTCCCTTACTTCCCCGTCCACGAAGAGCTTGACGTTGGGAATCCCCTGAATGCCGTACTGCATGGCGACGTCCCGGTTGGTTTCCGTGTTCACCTTGACGAGTTTCCACCGGTCCCGGTGGCGTTCGGCGAGGGATTCGATCACGGGACCCAGCATCTTGCAGGGTCCGCACCATTCCGCCCAGAAATCGACCAGCACGGGGATGACATGGCTTCTTTCCACTACCTCTTCGTTGAAGTCCGATACCTCGTAGTTCATGGCCTTTCCTCACCGGTTTGCGGCATGCACGGCGGTGAGCCGTCTGTTGACACGAATACTGGTTGGGGTTATCTTTCGATTCGGTTTATGGGGTGGACAGGCCTTCATCCGCCGTCGCCAAAGAGTCTGCGATGGGTATCGATCACGATGTCGGCCATGTTCTCCCAAGTCGTACGGGACGTATTGAACACCACGTGGTAGAGTGTCGGGTCCGTCCAGTCGTGGTGGTAGTTGTGCTGAAGGTACAGCGCGCGCTGGCGGTCCTTTTCCTTGATGAGTTCGGCTGCGCGGTCCCGCGAGAGGTTCATCTCGTCCATGATTACGTCGACCCGGTATTCGACCGGCGCGATGAACCGGGTGTGGAAGACGGTCTTGCTGTCCGAGAGGATGCACTGGCTGCCGCGCCCGACGATGATGATGTTTTTTCTGCCGGCCAGCGAACGGATGGTGTCCTGCAGGATCTGGAGATACTCCCCCCGGTCCAGAAAGGTGTTCTTGAGGGAGGTGGGATCCTTCGTACCCTCGTCGTCGCCCGGCACATAGGGCCAGATGAGGGGCGGGTATTCCGGGGACAGGGAGTAGACGGTTGAAGGAGTGAACAGTTCGCCGAGGAACCGGCGGATGGTCGATTCG
>JAPOYX010000034.1 GCA_026706345.1 Gemmatimonadota bacterium
GGACTGCTGCGCCGACGATCCCGCCAAACAGGCGGCGGCGTTGGCGCACTATCCTTTTGTCTTCGAACGGACGTCCCTCGAAAGACTGGAAACGGACCATGACCGGTGGACGGCCATGTTGAACACGTTGCAAGGATCCGGAGGCTGACCGTGAACCAACTGAACGTAGGCATCGTCGGTCTCGGCTGGGTAGCCGGGGCGCATATCGACGCTTTCAAGGCCGTGACCGGGGCGGACGTCACCGCCGTCTGCTCCCGCCGTACCCACGACGACGCAGTCCTTTCGGCACAGTTCGGAACGCCGCTGAAGTCCTGTGTCGATTACGAGAAGATGCTCTCCGACCCCGATGTCCACATCGTCGATATCTGCACCCCCCATCCCTTTCACGCCGATCAGGCCGTGGCCGCCGCGGAAGCCGGCAAACATCTCATCATCGAGAAGCCGCTCGCCCTGACCCCAGGAGACGCGGCCCGTATTCAGACCGCCGTGGACCGGGCCGGCGTATCGGTCTGCGTCTGTTTCGAATGCCGGTACAGCGCCCACTTCACCCTCATCCGGTCCGTCATCGACCAGGGGCTCCTCGGCGACCTGCACTACGCCGAAGTCGACTACTACCACGGCATCGGTCCGTGGTACGGCCAGTACGACTGGAACGTGAAGAAGGCCATGGGCGGGACCAGCCTGCTGACGGCCGGCTGCCATGCCCTGGATACCCTCCTTTTCTTTATGGACGGGAAGGTGGAGGAAGTCACCAGCTACAATACGAAGTCTTCGAGCCCTCACTTCGCACCTTACGAATACGATACGACCAGCGTTTCCATGCTGAAGTTCGAGGGAAGCGGCCGGATCGGCAAGGTGACTTCCTGCATCGACTGTCTCCAACCCTATTACTTCCACGTGCACCTGGTGGGCAGCGAGGGCAGCCTGCTGGACAACCGGTTCTACTCCGAGAAGATCCGGGGGATGGACCGGAGCCGGTGGAGCACCCTCGAGACCTCGCTGATTGATTCGGGCGACGTGCAGGATCATCCATACGAACCCCAGTTCCAGGCCTTTGTCGACAGCATCCGGGGCGGCGGCCCCATGCCCCTCACCGATATGGCCACGGCCTACGAATCCCACCGGGTTGTCTTCGCGGCCGACCGGTCCGCGGCGGAAGGCCGGCCCGTGCGCCTGGACGAGCTGGACTGACGTCCGAGATGGAGTAACAGCAATGCGGAAGGACGATGTCGTGCTCCACTACCGCATCGCAGGCGTCCTCGGACGGGGAGGCATGGGCGAGGTATACCTGGCCGAGGATACCCGGCTGAAGCGGCGGGTCGCCCTGAAGATGTTGCCGGAAGACCTGGCCGATGACCCCGCACTGCTCCAGCGGTTCCGTGTCGAAGCCGAAGCCGCCGCCAGGCTCAACCACCCGAACATCGCCCAGGTATACGCCATCGAGGAAGCGCGGATGGGCGGACCGGACGACCCGGACAGCCCGGACGACGCCGAATCCGGAAGTGGCGGTCAGGACAGTTCCGGAACGATGTATTTCATCACCATGGAATACGTGTCCGGCCGTCCGCTCCATGAGCACCTGGGCGGCGCGCCCCTTCCGCTGGATTCGTTCTATGACTGGTTCATACCCATCGCGGATGCCCTGGACCACGCCCACGAGCGGGGCGTCGTGCACCGGGACCTGAAACCGGCAAACGTCATGATTTCGGAGAAAGGCGTCCCGAAGATCCTGGACTTCGGGCTGGCTCGGGTCGTCCCCGGAAGCTCCGGCGAAACAGATGGCGCCGGGCCCACGATGAGTCTTACGCAGGCCGGAACGGTCATGGGCACCCCGGCGTACATGTCGCCCGAACAGGCGACCGGAAGCCACGGCGATCAACGGAGCGACATATTCAGCCTGGGGGTCATGATGTACGAGGCCCTGACGGGCGTCCGGCCCTTCACGGGCGAAAACTACGTGTCCGTCATCAGCAGCACCCTGAAGGACGACCCGGAGCCGGTGAGCGCATCCAACATCGACGTGCCCCCCATGCTGAACCGGGTCGTCCGGCGCTGCCTCGCCAAGGAGCCCAGGTCCCGCTACCAATCCGTGCTCGACGTGGGCCATGACCTGTCCGACAGCCGGGAGGAATACGAGGCAGGACCTTCGGGAACGACCGGCCCATCGAAGGCAGAACGGCCGGTTTCCCTCCTCCGGAACCCGGCCATGCTCGCGGCCTGCGCCGTAGGGATTGCCGGGGTGGCTCTCGGTATCGCTGGTCTGTCGGGGCTACTGCCGGCGGAGACCCCTTTGCCCGTCCGCAAGTTTCAGATTACGCTGGACAACCTGGGACGGGACAACGTGGCCATCTCACCGGATGGGACCATGCTCGCCTTTACCCGGGATAGCCGGCTGTGGGTGCGGCCCCTGGACCAGATCGAGGGGAGGGAGATTTCCGGTACGGAAGACGTTGACCGGGTATTCTGGTCTCCCGGCAGCCGCTACATCGGTTACCTGTCCGCGCGGTCGATCTGGAAGGTCGGCGCCGATGGCGACGGGCAGGTCCATCTGTGCGATTTGCCGGACCAGCGGCTGACAGGCATATCCTGGGGAGGCGATGGACAAATCATCTTCAGCATGAGCAGCCTGAGGACCGGCGGAGGACTGTATGCGGTGTCCGAGCACGGAGGCGTTCCGGTGCTGCTGGCGGAGCCGGACGAAACAAAATCGGAACGGGCCCTGGCCACCCCCCTGAGCCTGTCCGATCACAACCTCCGCCTGTTCTCGGTCGCATTGACCGAGGACGATTCGGATGTGATAGCCAATCTGAGCGAACAGTACCGGGGGAACGCCGAGTTGAGTCAGGTCATTACTGTCGGTCGTATCTCCGGGTCCCGCATTGTCGCGGAATCACCGGGGTACGGCCGGCGCACACTGTCCCTGGAAGGTGATTTTCTCGGCGTTGCGGGGTTCGCGTCCGGCCACCTGGTCTACTACCGAGAGACCACCCGGGCCGAAGGCGACCTTTGGGCCGTGCCCTTTTCGCCCCGGATCGGGGAACTAACGGGTGAAGCCTTTCCGGTGGTACGGCACGTGAATTCCGTCAGTCTCTCCACCGATGGTACCATGGTGTACCGGCCGGCATTCCGTCCCAGGCAGCAGCTTGCCGTGGTCAACCGCCGCGGGCGGATCGAACGGGTCATCGGCAGCCCGCAGGAATGGATTGGCGATCCCGTCCTGTCACCCGAGGGGATGCGGGTCATCGCGGACGCCAGGGACGGGAACCTTCAAGGGCTCTGGCTGTACGACTTCGAATCCGGTGCCGAAAGCCGGCTGACCTTTGACGACCGGGACTACAGCAAACCGACCTACACCTCCGATGGCGGATCCATTGTCTTCGCGGTTTCTCGCTCCCCGAATCCGGGGCGTTTCAGGCGCGATGGGCTGCTCATGCGCATGGATCTCGATGCCATGGAAGAGATGACGCCGTTCTCCACCGATTCGCTTACCGGCTGGGAACCTATCATGTCGGGTGACGGTAGCAAACTGGTCTTTTTCAAACGGCAAAGCATACAGTATTTATCCACGGAAGGCGACGCGGAGCCGGAAGTGCTCATTGAGAACCAGCGGCGGGTGTTTCAGGGCGCCCTGTCACCGGACGGTCGATACCTGGCCTACGTATCGAGCCTGGACGGTTCTCCGGAGGTGTACGTAACCCGGTTTCCTACGGGGTCGGGCCGCTGGCGCGTGTCCGTCAAGGGAGGCTGGACGCCGCGCTGGAATCCCTCCGGGGATGAATTGTTCTACGTGGAAGACAACCGGATGATGTCCGTTCCCCTTTTGGAAGGCCAGGGTTTCCGGTTCGGACCGCCGCGGGTCCTTTTCGATGGTATCCAGGGCGGTGCCGACTACCTGCGTTTTTCCGGTTTTGACGTGACCGGGGATGGGCAGAAGTTCATCCTGCCGACCAACGCGGAAGAAGAACGGCCCGTGTTGACCATTATAGAGAACTGGCCGGGAGAGTTCGGCCAGTAGCCCATAACGACACCGGCAGACAGGTGCTGCCGGACCGGATCGCTGCCTGTGGTATCAGAATCGAGGTGTGACTTGGACGCCCTGAAACAGAAGATCCGTAACGTGCCGGACTTTCCCATCCCCGGCATCAACTTCAAGGACGTGACCACGCTGTTCAAGGATCCCGCCGCCTTCCGTATGGCGGTGGACCGGTTCGTCGCGGAGTACGCGGACAAATCGATCGATCTGGTGGCCGGTATCGAGGCCCGGGGGTTCATCCTGGCGCCGGTACTGGCCTATCACATGGGCAAGGGAATCGTTCCCCTGCGAAAGCCCGGCAAGCTTCCCGCGGAGACACGGCGGATCGAATTCGACCTGGAATACGGCACGGACGCGCTGGAAATGCACCTGGACGCCATACAGCCCGGAGACCGCGTACTCATCGTGGACGACCTGCTGGCCACGGGGGGGACCGCGACGGCGGCTTGTCAACTGGTCGAAGACGCGGGCGGGGTCGTGGCCGGCGTGGGGTTTCTTATCGAACTGTCCTTCCTGGACGGCCGGAAGCGCTTGGGTGATCGACCCGTTTTCTCGCTCCTCGAATACGGCTCCGACGAATAAAACCGCACCTCAGCCCGTCAACCTGCGTTCATTCGCGCTATCAAATGCGCCATCAAACCGGTATCCGGCACTCCGCTTCGGAAATGACGCGCCGGGGATCGAGTTCCTCCATGCATGCATGAGTGCGGAACCGGCAGGCCCGGTTCCCGTGCAGACTGCAGGGGCTGCAGGAAAGATCGAGCGTTACGGCAGCGTCCGCCGGTCCGACCGGCGCGAACCCAAGCCGGGGGTGGGTGGCGCCGAATACGCCGACCACCGGAGTGCCCACGGCCGTCGCCACGTGCATGGGGCCGGAATCGTTGCTTACGAGGAGTGCGCACCGCTGCACGGCCGCGGGCAGCAGCGAGAGATCGGTGGTTCCGGTCCAGTCGACGGCCTGACGCCCCATGACTCGGGCCACCTCGCCCGCAACCGGCCGGTCCCCCTCGCTTCCCAGGAGCAGAATCGTCATATCCCGGGATCTCGCCATGTGGTCCGCAACCCGGGCGAACCGTTCCGGCGGCCAGCGCTTCGGGCCGTGCGAGGCGCCCGGCGCCACGCCGAGTACCGGGGCATCGGGTCCGATACCGGCCTCGGCCAGGCGATTCGCCACTTCGTCGACCGCCGATCTTCGGACGATCAGTTCTGGTATTCTATGCTCTCCCGTATACCGGGCACCTTCGGGGGACCCATCGCCTTGTTCCGGCGGCGCGAGAACCGACCCGAGCACCTCCAGGTACCGGTCGACCGTATGCGGGACGGACCTGGACCGCCGGCGTCTTCTGACGATGGCCATGCGGGCGAACCTTCGCTTGTCGTATCGGATAACCCGCCGCGCCATGCCCGCCAGTCCGACGAGCCTGCTGCGGATGTTCCCGTGCAGGTCGATCGCCAGGTCGTAGCGCCTCCGGCGCAAGCGGGCGACAAGCCGCCAGTGTCCCTGTTCGGGTTCGAAGCACTGCACCCGGGCGACACCGGGAAGCGCGCGAGCCAGGGGAGCGTACTCGTCCCGAGTAAGGAAGTCGAGTTCCGCATCAGGGCAGATCCTGCTCAGCTGCCGGGTAACCGGCGAAGTCAGCACGATATCGCCCATCGAGCTGAATCTGATGACCAGGATGCGGGATGGTCTTTCGGACTGGATCATGCTTCGGACACCGAAGGGTATGGTTTATGGTGCGCGGTTCAGCCCGGTGCGCCGGTCATCCCAGTTGCTGCGCCACGGCCTCCCGGACCATGTCCACGGTGATGCCGGAAAGGTCGCAGAAGGGGCCGCGGTCGCAGGTGGGACACTGCCCGTCGGGGGGCAGCAGGTTAAGGTCCAGGCCGCCCAGGGGCCGCCACCGTTGCGGCGACCGCGCGGGCAGCGGACAGAAGATGGATACCGTGGGGACGCCCAGCGCCCCCGCCAGGTGCATGGGTCCCGTACTGCTGCTCACCAGGAGATCCATTTCGCCGATCACCGCGATCAGTTCATCCAGCGAAAGCCGCCCGGCCAGCGAAAGGGCGGGTCCGTCCAGCCGGGACTTAATTGCTTCGGCGAGGCGTTCTTCCGCCGCGCTCCCGGTGACCACGATCTTCGCACCGTGCCGATCCTGCAAGCGCCTCGCCAGCGCGCCGTACCGCTCGGCCGTCCAGTTCGGGGCGTTCCGGCCGTTGCCGGGATGAATGCCGATGACCGGCATCCCTTCCGGCCGGTCCAGGACCCGGCGGGCTTCCGCCTTCTCCTTCTCCTCCACCTCGATCAGGGGCCGCCCCCCCGGTTCCCGGGCGTCGAGCGCGCGGGCCAGGTCCAGGCAGTAGTCCGATTCGTGACGAAGCGGCATGTAGCCGCCACGGCTGATCGCCCGGGTGAATGTAAGTGCCTGGTAGATCGTCCGGCCCACGCCGAGGCGGCGGGGGATGCCGGCCAGAAAGAGCATCCAGGCGTGACGGGCGGTCGGCATGAGCATCAAGGCCGTGTCGAAGCGGTGGGTTCTCAGGCGCCGCACCTGCGCGAGGAATCCCGCCAGGCCGCGGTGACCCGTATCCGGGTCGTCTTCGATCACGGTGTCGAGACAGGGGCTTCTATCGGGCACGCTCCGGGTATAGGGACGCACCATCATGGCGAGATGGGCGCGAGGCCAGCGATGCCGGAGGGCGTCCAGCACCGGCAGGGACAGCACCACGTCTCCGATCCGGTCGGGTCTTACCACGAGGATGCGTGGCGACGATGCCTGTTCCACGGGCGATCCTCCGGTCCGCCTGGTCCACCTGGTCCGCCTGGTCCGCCTGGTCCGCCTGGTCCACCTGGTCCGCCTGGTCCGCCTGGTCCGCCTGGTCCGCCTGGTCCGCCTGGTCCGC
>JAPOYX010000035.1 GCA_026706345.1 Gemmatimonadota bacterium
GAGCATCCGACCCAGGCCCTCCTGGACGTCATGACCATCCGTGAACATCTCGGCGACGTTGCGGGGAAAACCATTGCCATTGTAGGCGACATCCTGCATAGCCGGGTGGCGCGGTCCAATATCCTGGCCCTGACAACCCTGGGTGCTCAGGTCCGGCTGATTGGCCCGCCAACCCTGCTGCCGCCGGAATTCAGCCGCTGGGGTGTGGAACGGCATACGGATTTGCGGACTGGCCTGGCCGGTGTTGACGCGATTATGATGCTGCGCTTGCAGCGCGAGCGACAAACACGGAATTTCTTTCCCAGCCTGGACGAATACGCCCGTCGCTTCTGCCTGACGGTCGAGGCGCTCAGAGCAGCCAAGCCGAACGTGATTATTTTGCACCCCGGTCCGATGAACCGCGGTGTTGAGATTGACTCGCGGGTTGCGGACGGCCCGTACTCGGTGATTCTCGAACAAGTGACAAACGGCGTTGCGGTCCGCATGGCCGTTCTCTACCTGCTCACGACCCAGGAGCGGCTGGCGACCCAGGATCAGTCTGTGACCAATGGGCAGGCGGTCGAGCAGGAGAGTCCTGATGTGCAGACAGAGCCCGGTGAGTGGGATGAGCGCCCTTTACCCAAACGGGCGGTAGGGTAATAAACTATGCGTATAGTCGTGCAGGACGGAACGGTCATTGATCCGGCTAATGGGCTGGAGGCGGATCTCGACCTCCTCATCGAAGAGGGCGTGATTCGTGAGTTGGGCCAACCCGGCGGTTTTGCCTCGGCCGAGGCGCAGCGTATTGACGCCTCCGGCTGCGTTGTCGCTCCCGGATTGATTGATATGCACGTGCATCTGCGCGAGCCGGGCTATGAATACAAAGAAACGGTTCTGACCGGTACTCAGGCTGCGGTGGCTGGCGGATTCACCGCGGTGGCCTGTATGGCCAATACCAATCCGATCAATGATAATGGGGCGGTCACGCGCTTTATTGTCGAGCAGGCGCGCAGTGCCGGGCTGGCTCGAGTGTTCCCGATCGGGGCGCTTTCAAAGGGCCTCCACGGAGAAGAGTTGGCCGAAATCGGGGAGATGATCGAGGCCGGCGCCGTCGCCCTACCAGACGACGGCCGTTCGGTTATGGATCACAACCTGATGCGCCGCGCACTGGAACACTGCTCGATGTTTGACGTGCCGATCAGTGTGCATGAGGAAGACCTGTGCCTCTCGTCCGGAGGGAGTATGAACGAGGGGCCGACCTCGGTGCGCCTGGGGATTCGCGGCGTCCCGAGTGTCGCCGAAGATGTCATGGTCGCCCGTGACATTGCCCTGGCGCGCCTCACCCGCGGACGGGTACATATCGCTCATATCAGTACCCGCCGATCGGTGGACTTGGTCCGCCAGGCAAGGGTCGAAGGTTTGGCAGTCACGGCCGAGGTCGCCCCGCACCATTTTACACTCACCGAAGAGGCGGTTGAGGGGTATAATACCAACGCGAAAATGAGCCCGCCGCTCCGACTGGCCGACGATGTGGCGGCCATGAAGGACGGCCTGCGAGACGGAACCATTGACGCCATTGCGACCGACCATGCCCCCCACCATCGGGACGAGAAAGAGGTTGAATTCGATCAGGCCGCTCACGGCGTGACCGGCTTGGAGACGGCCCTGCCGTTGACGCTGCACTTAGTCCGGGACGGGGTGTTGTCCCTCTCCGAGGCAATACGGAAACTGACTGTGAATCCGGCTCGTATTCTAGGGCTCCCCTCTGGCACGCTTGCGGTGGGTAAGCCAGCAGACCTGACGCTTTTTGACGCGCACGCGAGTTGGCGGCTGGACCCGCTCGCCGCTCGGTCGCGCAGTCAGAATACGCCTTTTGCCGGCTGGGAGCTGACCGGTAAGGTACGGCTGACCATGGTCGATGGGCGGATCGTGTACGATGACCGTGAACAGGAGGGCCAGCCGGCGTGAGGAACACAGCGCTCTTGGCCCTGGCCGATGGGACGGTCTTTGAGGGGAGCGCTTTTGGCGCTCGGGGAGAAGCGGTCGGCGAGATCGTCTTCAACACCTCGCTGACCGGCTATCAGGAAATTCTCACCGACCCCTCCTATAAGGGCCAGATCGTCACCATGACTTATCCCGAGATCGGCAATGTCGGAGTCAATGTCGAAGATGTCGAATCCCGTCAACCCTTTGTTGAAGGCTTTGTGGTCAAGGAATACTGGGAGCGGCCCAGTAACTGGCGGGCACAGAAAAGTCTGGCCGCCTATATGCGCGAGCATGACATCGTGGGCATTCAGGGTATTGATACCCGTGCGCTCGTTCGCCGCATTCGCGACGGCGGCGCCCAACAGGGCGTGATCTCGACCCGCGACCTCGATGCCAAGCGTCTGGTGGAAAAAGCGCAAGCCGCCCCAGACCTGGTCGGACGTGATCTGGTCAAAGAGGTGACCTGTCGCGAGCCGTACGACTGGTCCCAGGGCTACTGGGAGTTGGAGGGCGGCTATCGACAGCAGGGGGCGGGACACGCGCCCGAGCCGCACTTCTCTGTGGTCGCCTACGATTTTGGCGTGAAGTTCAACATCCTGCGCCATCTGGTTGAGGCGGGCTGTCGGGTGCGGGTTGTGCCGGCCCACACGCC
>JAPOYX010000036.1 GCA_026706345.1 Gemmatimonadota bacterium
CGTCCACTTCCGGGTATCCGGAGGACCCTATGATCCGTGCCGTATCGATAAAACCATCAACCAGATCCACTTCAAACAAAACATCGCCTTCGTTCTTGATGTCACTGTTTGAGGGGATTGTAACAGGATATTCATATATTCGTTCTGACTCATGGGTGATAGAGAGTGATGTGCACGTAGGGACGTAAAGTTCAAAAAAAACAGAGAATTTTCAACACGAAGAATCTGCATTTGATTAGAGAAAACCTAAGGGGTTGAAAGCCACGAGTCGGACTCGAACCGACGACCTATTCATTACGAATGAATTGCTCTACCAGCTGAGCTATCGTGGCCTGTTAAATTCGCGCTCAATATATGCTTCGACACCCCGGAGTGCAACCCGTTTTTAGGCCTCGACGGATTCCAGGGTTCGCACGATCTGCCCCTGCGTACCCGCGATATCGAAACACTCCCGCTGGTTGGTCTGCATGAGCCGGAGCGCCACGTCCATCGCCTGTTTTTCGGTGAGGAGGCCGTCCCCGACCTCGGCCTCCAGGGCGCGGCTGAGCCACCTCCGCGCCTGAACGGCGTAGGCATAGGCACTGGTGGGCCAGCCGGTGTCCCCGCCGAAGGCGAACAGCTTGTTGATCGGCACGGCGTGGATGAAGCGGCGGACGAAATCGCAGGAACTGAACGGATCAATGGACCAGGCCCAGCAGAGGTCTATCCAGACGTTGGGATAGTGCTTGGCGAGGGCGATCAGCTCGTGGCTGTACGGATAGGCGATGTGCATCAGCACGAACCGGGCATCGAGGTACCGGGCAAGCAGCCCGCACATGTTTCCGCTCTTGATGCGGTCCACCGGCATCCGGCTGTGGCCCGCGTAGTATCCGGTGTGGATCTTGAACGGCAGGTTGTGTTCGATTGAATGCTCGACGCCCCGCGCCCAACACCAGTCCCCCAGGCACAGTCTGGCTTCCTCTGGCGCACCATCGGGATCGCGAAGGACGATGTCCAGGGCCCTGGCAGCTTCCTCGTCGCTGCGTTCCACCCATCGGAGCGTCCTGGAATAGGCGTGCTGGGCCTTGACCGCGATGGCGTGTGAACCGTGTTTCGCGAAAATCGCGGCCATGGCGTCGCGGAGGCTACCTAGGCTGTTTACGGTAATTCCCGTTTCCTCCGCTATCTTCTCGCACGGCACCTCGCCGTTGCAGAATCCCGCCCAGGACAGGTCGTAGAGAAAGAATTCGGGACCGGAGACGTCCGGCTCGCATGCCCAGCAGAAGTTGTCGGTCTGCACGTGATCGAGCCCCGCGCGGTCCCGTAACAGCGCCAGGCGGTGGCCCGGGGCTCGCAACCGCTCGTTCTCGGCCTGCGCCGCCACGACGCCCTCGACCGTAATCTCGTCCATGCCGTATACGTCCTTAGCCAGGATGCGCACGGCTTCTCCGTATCCAGTGTGCTTCACGGCTTCCCAGGCCTTCCGGACCGGATCGAATCGGCTCGCCACGTCCCCTTTGCCGCGATCCAGCAAGGCGTTGACGTCCTCCTGCGACGCGCCCGCGACCACGAGATCGGCCGGGACGTAGTTCTCGAAGAGGTCCTGCAGCACGTCCGGCCCGTTGGCGACCCAGTCTTCTTCAAACCTGAGATGCTCGTGGGTGTCGATAAGCGGCGTTTCCTGAATGTACCGGGACAGATCGGACATGAAGACCCTCCTGCTGATTGCGCGGGGAAGCGGGGGAAACATGAGAGACGGGCGGAGACCGGGAATACCCCCGGGGTGAGTCGAACACCCGACCAACGGTTTAGGAAACCGTTGCTCTATCCACTGAGCTACGGGGGCTTGGCGTGTTGTTCCGGTCCGTGCTCAACTTAAGAACGCACCTGCCGGGTGTCAACGCATTAATGTGTTTGATCTTGTCAACCAAAACCCTCCGCCCTATATTCAAACCGCCCATGTCGATGGCGCACGCGCAAAGGGGACTCGAGGATGAAAGGACTGGTCAAATACGACTATGGACCGGTCAATATGGAAGTCCGGGACATGCCCGTTCCGGAGCCTGGTTCCGGGGAGGTCAGGGTGGAGATCCGGGCCGCGGGAATCTGCGGTACCGACATCCATATTTACAAGGACGAATACCCCTACAATCCGCCCGTGATCATGGGCCACGAGTTCTCCGGCATCGTGGACGAGGCGGCCGGCGCGGACGATTACCGGCCGGGCGACGCGGTGACCGGCATTCCGACCACCGTCGTCTGCGGTGTGTGCAGGTACTGCACGGCGGGCCAGCACAGTCTTTGCGACAGCCGCCTGTCCATCGGCAGCGGGGTGCATGGCGTTTTCACGAAGTACGTGGTCATGCCCACCTGGGCGTTGCGCAGGATTCCGGAACACCTGGACCTCACCATCGGCGCTTTGAGCGAACCCCTCTGCTGTTGCGTAAAGGCCGTCTCCATACGCACGTCTATCACCGCGGGGGATGTGGTGGTGGTGACGGGCCCCGGCCCCATCGGCATGCTGACGACGCAGGTGGCGAAGGCGGAAGGCGCCTACGTCATCCTGACCGGCACCTCGGCCGATAGCGAACGGCTCGAACTCGGGGCCCGATGGGCGGACGAGACCGTCGACATCGACGAGGTCAATCTGCTGGAGCTAGTCAGGGACCGGACCCAGGGCTACGGCGCCGACGTGGTGTACGAATGTTCCGGGTCGGCGGCGGCCACCCGATCGGCGATCGAACTGGTGAGGAAACAGGGCACCATCATGCAGATCGGCCTGCACGGCGGCCCTTTCGAAGTGGATTTCTTCCCGGCGGAACTGAAGGAAATAGACATCCGGACCTCCTTCGCCGGTTCGCTCGATGCCTGGGACCGCACCATGGTGATGCTGGATCAGCGAAGGATCGAACTGGAACCAATCGTGTCGGACGTGGTTCCATTAACCGAGTGGGATAATGCGTTCCACAGGCTGTTGAACAAAGAAGGCATGAAGATATTGTTCGAACCGGTCGACTAGGCGAGACCAGGCGAAACCAGGCGAGAGCAGGTGAAGGCTGGCGGCGGCATGTTCGCAGGTAGCCGGCCCGTGGTTACTTACGATCAAGGACACTAACGAAAGGGAATGAAATGGATCTGGGATTAAAAGACAGAGTCGCGCTGGTTACCGGCTCAAGCCGGGGCATTGGGCGATCAATCGCCCTGGGCCTGGCCGAGGAGGGATGTCACGTCAGCCTGAGCGCCAGGGGTGAAGAGCGGCTGCTCGAGACCGAGAAGGAAGTTGCGCAGAAGGGCGTCGAGACGCTGGCGACGGCGGGAGACCTGACCACGGCGGAGGGCATCGACCGGGTCGTTGAGGCGACGCTGGAGCACTGGGGACGCATCGACGTCCTGGTCAATAACGTGGGCGGCAGCGTCTGGAATCCCTTCGACGATGTATCGGATGACGAATGGCTTCACGTGTTCAACCTGAACATGTTCGCCGCCGTGCGGGCGACACGGGCCGTGCTTCCGGCGATGCGCGCGCAGGAAAGCGGTTCTATTATCACGATCTCCTCGATCTTCGGCCGGGAAGCGGGCGGTCCCGCCACCTACAACGCCACGAAGGCCGCGGAGATCTCCATGGGCAAAACACTCGCCAAGGAAGTGGCCAAGACCGGCATCCGCGTGAACACGGTGGCGCCGGGCTCGATCATATTCCCCGGGGGGAACTGGCAAAAGCGGATGGACGCGGACCCGGAGGGCATCGGCAAGTTCATTGAGCAGGAGCTCCCGGCCGGGCGCTTCGGCAAGCCCGAAGAGATCGCGGACGTGGTGGTCTTCCTGTCGTCAGACCGGGCGAGCTGGGTGACCGGCGCCTGCATCAACGTGGACGGATGCCAGTCCCGTTCATTGATCTAGGAAATACATTGTAGATACACAGCGAGTTTAGTGTAGATACACGGTATACACGTACGATTCGCGGAGGATGCGCGGCATGAATTCGCGCCTCGAACAGCTTGAGTTACTCGCAAGTAAGGACCCCGAGGATCCTTTCATTCAATACGCGATCGCGCTGGAATACGTGAGTTCGAACCAGCTCGAAGAAGCGGCCGGTATCCTGGAACGGCTCATGGCGGCATCGCCGGACTACACCGCGGGTTATCACCAGGCCGGACGGGTCTACGAACAACTTGACCGCGATGAAGAAGCACGCAGATGTTACGAACGAGGTATCGTCGTCGCGGAACGCCAGGGCGATGCCAAGGACCTGGACGAAATGCGGGAAGCCCTCGCGTTTCTGGACTGACTTAAACGCAACTGGATCTACCGTTAATCGATTGGAATAAACAAAATAGAGCAAAAACTATTGTTACGCATAGCGCAGTCCGTTTTCGGATGGACCTTTATCGTCATCGGGGCCCTGGGCATCTTCCTGCCCCTGCTGCAGGGGGTGCTGTTCATCGTGATCGGGCTGACGATCCTGTCCACGCGTTACGCCTTTGCCCGGCGGATGTTGGACCGGCTGGAGCGGAAGTATCCCGAGATCTATGCCAAGGTGGAGCGCCTCAAGCAACGGTTCGCCGAAAGCAAGCCGCTCTTGCTCGCCATTGGCACGATCCTGATGGTCCTGCTGGGCGTGGGGATCTACCTGGCCGTACTGGGGTTCAAGACGGCTTATGCGAAGATCGCGCCGATCCTGTTGAACTAGCGGATATAACAGCGCCGTCAGGTTATGCGGCGGATTAGCGTCAGATGAGACGGCGGATCAGGCGGCGGCTGCGCCGGTCCAGTTGGTCGAGGTCGTGGATCTCGTAGCGGTTGCCGTGCTCGTCCGTGATCAGGATACGACCGGGCGACAGTTCCATCATGCCTTCCCTCAGGTCCCGCATCGGGATCTTGACGTCACCCCGGTCGGTCTCCACCGAGAATAGAGACGTACCTCCCCGGCCCTCCATTTCCACGACGCGCGTTATCCTCGGGCGGAAATAGCGCCATTCGACCTCATCCCGGATGATGCGACCGGTTTCCTCGTCGCAGGACGCCGGGTCGGACACGACGCCCAGGTACTCGTCTTCCTGGTCGAAAAACGTGATGTACCGGCTCTCCTGCGAAAGCGGAAAGGCCTGGCGGATCTTGACGTTGAAGAACAGGTCGCCCGCGATGGACAGGGTGGGAGGCTGGTTGTCCCGTCGTTCGAGCCGTATGGCGGCCGGGTCTAGAAAGGACATGCCTTATCCCTCCACGCCTACGATGCTGGAGACGTTTGTGTGCAGCTGGACCAGCCGGTAGTACTCGCCCTGCCGGTCCAGCAGCTCCTCGTGGGTGCCCAGTTCCACCGGCTCGCCGTTCTTGAGCACGAGCAGGCGGTCGGCGTCTCTCAGGGTGGACAGGCGGTGGGCGATTGCGAGGGTCGTGCGTCCCTCCATAAGCCGTCCCAGGGCTTCCTGGATCTTCTTTTCCGTTTCCAGGTCGAGGGCCGACGTGGGTTCATCGAGAATCAGGATCCTCGGATCGTGCAGGATGGCCCGGGCGATCGCGACCCGCTGGCGCTCCCCACCGGAAAGCCTGCCGCCCCGTTCGCCTACGGGGGTATCGTATCCATCGGGCAGTTTGACGATGAATTCGTGGGCGTTCGCGTTGATGGCGGCCTTGATGATCGCCTCCCGGGACGCTTCCTGGTTGCCGAAGCGGATGTTGTCGGCTACGGAACCGGAAAACAGGAAGGGGTCCTGCTCCACGTAGCCGATCTGGCTGCGCAGCTGCATCAGCTCCATCCGGCGCACGTCGATTCCATCGATCAGGATCCTCCCGCCGTCGACGTCGTAGAAACGGCACATCAGCTTGATGAGCGTGGACTTCCCCGCGCCCGAGTGGCCCACGAGTCCGATCATCTCGCCCGGTTCGACATGCAGGTTGATCCCCTTCAGTACCGGCTGGTGCGCCACGTAGCCGAAGTTGACGTCCTGCAGCTCCAGGCGTCCCTCGAAACGGGGTACGTCGACGGTCCCGCCCGGCGTGTAGTCCTCGATGGGACTGTCGATGACCTCGAAGGTCCGGGTGATGGCCGTCATCATCTCGGGGATCCAGTCGGCCATGCTGGTCAATTGCTGCACGGGACTGTAGAACATGGCCAGGTAAAGGAAGAAGGCCATCAGCATGCCGATCGTCATTTCAGTCGACTGCACCTGGAGGCCACCGAACCACCAGACGAGCAGTCCGCCGACAGACACGATGAACGCGAGCAGCGGGCGTACCGTGCGCGAACGGACATGTATGTTGCGTTCGGCCGTGAACACTTTCTCGTTCTCGAGCTGCATGTCCCGGCTTTGCCGTTTCTCCTGGGCGAAGATCTTGACGACTCGGATGCCGGCCAGCGCGTCGTTCACCCGCTCGAAGAAGGTCGCCCAGCTGTCCCACGACCTGCCGTAGAACCACATCAGATACCGTTTGATATGGATCGAGGCGTAGATGATGGCGGGAATGGGGACCAGGACGAGGAGCGCCAGCTCCCAGTTGAGGTAGAACAGCACCGCGGTCATGCCGATCACGAGCAGTCCCTGCTGGACCACCTGCGGCGCGAAATCGATCCAGAAGTAGTGGATCGACTTGGCGTCCCGGGCGATGCGGGCCATTAGGCCGCCTGTCTGCTGCATATCGTAGTACTTGAGCGGCAGAAGCTGCAGGACGTTCAGCAGTTCGGACCGCGCGTCGTAGGCCAGGCGGTCGCCCAGCACGGCCAGCATTCTCCCGCTTATGATGGTCACCCCTGTATGCACGATCCGGGAAACGGCCAGGAGCGCGACGATCAAAGGAAGCCAGATATACATGCTCTGGTCCACAAGGACCTGATCGACGAGGATCATCGTCAGGTACGGGGGCAGCAGGTCGATGGCCGAGGCGGCGATCGTGACCGCCATGGCGATGACCAGCGTGCGCCAGTGGGGCAGGCAGAAAGACCACAGGCGCCGGAACGTGCGCAGGTGGGCCTCCCGGCTCGACCAGTCCGGGACCGGTTCCTCGGTAACGGGCTCCGTGTGATCCGGACTTCCGTCTGGACCGATCAGGTGCAGCAAAGACTCGACGGCGTCAGACATATCCTGCGCCACGGCGTGGGTGTACCGGAGCAGCCTGATGTTTCTCCCGTCCACCGTGGCCATGAGCGCGCTCACGCCGACCAGGGGCTCCACGGTAAGATCAGTGATCTCCGCCAGGGACAAGGTGTGTGACAGCGTCCACTCCTCTTCGGACCTCGTTGCCACCACCAAGTTTCGCCGGGTCACGACCAGCATCGATTCTTCGATGCGGCCGTCCGGCGCCAGGTCAGTCTTGCAGGCGAAAATAAGATCGGTCTTGTCCTCGCCTGCCGGCAGGTCGGACTGGATCAGACGGGTCAGTTCGGATGGAATCCTGTTGATCAGGGGCATGGAAGATGCGCAGTTGGGTTCAGTGTCGTTCAGTATCTTCAGTCAGGGACATTAGAAAGATTAGGATGCAAGGCGCCCGCCAGGACTTCGATAGCGTCAATGAGCCTGGGCGCGGGACGAAGCAGCCAGTTCTCGGTGATCAGGACGACGCGTTCATTGCGCACGGCGTCCAGGTCCCGCCAGCCTTTCAGCGACTTCGCCCTTTCGAGGAATCTCGCACGAGCTTCCTCCGTGTCCTGTCCTTCGCCCAGCGTGGACAGGAGGACCTGGGGATCCCTGGCAACGATGTTTTCCAGGTTGTACACCGCCCACGTACCCGGCGGCAGGTCGTCGGCCACGTTGCGGCCCCCGGCCCGATTAATCACCGCCGAGGTGAACGTCTCGGGGCCGGGTGTCCAGTTTTCGTCCCGAAAGGGACTGCCTACGAATACAGTGGGTCGATCGCTCTCGGGCAGATCGCCGATCCGCTCCGCCACCGCGGCCAGCCTTTGCCGGTAGCCGTCGAGGAGTTCGCGTGCCGCTTCCTCCCGCCCGGCAAGCTTGCCCACTGTGCCGATCGCGCCGAGTACATCCTCGATCGACTGGGGGTCCAGTACGAAAACCGGGACACCCAGCGCCTTCAGGCTGTATACCAGTTCTTTGGCATTTCCTTTGGAGGCGAGCACGAGGTCCGGATCGAGAGCGACGATTTTTTCAAGGCTCATGGCCGTGACGTCGCCGATCTTCTCGATTTCCCGGGCTTCCGGCGGATAGTCGCAGTAGTTCGTGACCCCCACGACCGAACTTCCCGCACCGACGGCGAAAAGTACCTCGGTGTGGCTTGGGATGAGGGATACGATTCTGTCCGGAATACCTTGGAGGGTCAGGGTGGATCCAATGGCATCCGTTGCGGTCACCTGGCCGGCGGCCGCCCGGGAAAACAGAAGAAAGCAGAGGAGTAGTACAGACCTCGGGAAGCTCGAAACGTACCTCACAATTGTTCTGGCATCACAATAGGCAGGGTGCTCGTTTTTGCGGTATACAATATAGCCGAAACCGGCTAAAAGGGTACTTTTTTTTATAATTCGCAACTAAATTGACTCGAAGCCTAAATCACGGAAAACAATGACCTTCATTTAACCCGGCCATACCCGGCCCGCATGGGTCGATACGGCAGTCTAACGGAAGGGAAGCATACGATGGGACGTTTTGAATACTGCCTCAATACCAGTACGATCCGAACGCCCGGAGCTACCGTGCTGGAATACGTGGATATCGCGGCCGACGCCGGGTACGAGGGCATCGAACCCTGGGTCGAGGAAATCGATGCCTGGGTCGAAGGCGGCGGCACGCTGGAACAGTTGCGGGACCGCGCCGCTGGCCGCGGCATACGGATCGTAAACCTGATCGCGTTTTTCGAGTGGGCGGTCCCCGAAGAAGATCGGCATGCCCGGGGCTTGGAAGAAGCGCGACGGTGCTTCGAAATGGCACAGGTCCTGGAATGCCCTTTCGTAGCCACGGCCCCGAAGGGGATCCACGACCGGCAGGTCGACCTTTTTTCCGTCGCCCGGAGATTCGCCGAACTGACGGAGGCCGTTTCGGATTTCTCCCCGAAACCCCTGCTGGAGTTCTGGGGCGTGGCCCGCACGCTGGGCACGGTCGGAGAAGCCCTGCTCGTGGCCGCCGAAAGCGGCGTGCGGGACGCCAGGCTGCTTACGGACATCTTCCACATGTACAAGGGCTCGGGGCACCAGCGGGGCATGGACTACCTCGATCCCGGCCGTCTGGGCCTGGTCCACGTGAACGACTATCCCTCGGTGCCAGTGCGCGCGGTTATCGAAGATGAACACAGGGTCTACCCGGGTGACGGTGAAGCGCCATGGGACGAGATCGTGGCCAGCCTGGAACGGCAGGAATACCGGGGCATGCTCTCGCTCGAACTGTTCAATCCGGCCTACTGGGCCGAGGGACCGGTGGCAACGGCACGAAAAGGACTTGAGAAGCTTCGGGCATGCGTAGAAAGCGCGTGATTCGGAACTGACTGGTTGTTTCGGCCATTTACATCACATTCAGCCACCGCGCGCATCCCTTCGCTATCATGTCTACTGCCACGGTACCACATTCCGAACGACACACATCGGGTACCCCGCCCGCAGCGCGACCCGTTTCCGCCGGCCTCACCCTTCGGGCCGTGGCCATAGGATGCGTCTTCACCATCCTGTTGACCATCTGGTCGCTCGCCTCCGAATTCGTCACGCGCGGCTCATTCATCACGGTCACTCACCTGCCGGTCGCGGCGCTGCTGCCCTTCGTCCTGATGGTCCTCCTGGTGAATCCCTTGCTTAAATTCACCGGCTTCAGCCGTCCTTTCAACAGCCAGGAACTCGTCGTGATCTTCTTCCTGGTCTTCACGGCTTCCGTCATACCGGGCTGGGCCTTCAGCAATTACGCGATATCGATCATCAGCGGTCCGTTCTACCACGCCAGTCCCGAGAACCGTTGGGCGGACCTCTTCCTCGACTATCTGCCGTCCTGGCTGGTCGTCCGGGACCACCTGGGCGGACTGAACCAGTTCTACGAAGGCGTGTATTCCACGCGGAACATACGCTGGCAGATCTGGTTCGTACCCATGTTCTGGTGGGTGACCTTCTACATCGCCCTGTTCATGGTCGGCGCTTCGATCATGGTCATGCTACGGAAGCAGTGGGTCGAACACGAGCGCCTGGCCTTTCCGCTGGCCCAGGTGCCCCTGGCGCTTGTCGACGGCGCCGAGGATCGGGCCCTCCTGCCCAGGATTGCCCGTGTGCCCTTGTTCTGGTGGGGTTTCGGCATCACGCTGTTCATCATGACCTGGAACATGTTCAGCTTCTTCGACCTCATGCCCTCAATCCCGCTCGGCGCCGGACACGCTTTCCCGCTCACGCTGTACGAAGCCTTCCATCCTATCCAGGTACGTGTCAACTTCCTGCTGATCGGCGTGGCATACTTCACGAGAGTGGAAGTACTGCTCAGCGTCTGGGTGTTCTACCTCATCCGCATCGTACAGCAGGGGGTGATGACGCGTGTGGGCGTACCGGGTCCGCAGGAGATGATGCACTTCCAGCACCTGTCAGGTTTTTTCGTCTTCGTGCTGTTCGGGCTGTGGATGGCGCGTAGGCATATCCGCGATGTGCTCCGGAAGGCCCTGGGAAAGGCCCCTGAAATCGATGATTCCCGGGAGTTCTTTTCGTACCGTACGGCCGTGCTATCTTTCGCCGGCGGTTCGATTTACATGGTTTTCCTCCTGTGGAGCACCGGCATGACGCTCTGGGTCGTAGCGCTCATGATGTTCGTGCTCCTGGTGCTGTACATGGGCGTAACCCGCGTGGTGGCCGAAACCGGCCTGGCATCCCTGGACCTGCCGTACAACAGCGCCAACGAAATCACGTTCAGGTTCGTCGGGTCGGAGAATATCAACGCCCGGACCATCACAGGGATGTGGCTGTGCCAGACCTTTACGAGAAACTGGCGGACGCTTGGCATGTGTTCCATGGCGCACGCCGCCAAGGTCGGCGACGGCATGGGCGGCGTGGGCCGGGGGGTGTTCGGCGCCATCGCGCTTTCGCTGGCCATCGGTTTCATGACGGCCCTGGTGTACACGCTCTACCTGGGGTATGACATGGGGGCGTCCCATCTCAAGGCAGGCGGTTTCGAATCGGGCGCGAAGGGCTACTGGACGCAGTTGGAGACTTTTCTTACGAATCCGGAGGCCATGACGCGGTCGCAGCTGACTATGGTGCTGAACGGCGTACTGATTTCGGCGTTTCTGATCTGGGCCCATCACCGGCTACACTTCTGGCCCCTTCATCCCGTGGGATTCGGGATCGTCACCACCTACGCGGCGGATATGGCATTCCTTTCCATCCTGATCGTCTGGGTAGTCAAATCCGCTGTCCTCCGGCTAGGGGGCGTGTCGCTCTATCGGCGGGGCCAGCCACTGTTTATCGGCATTATCGCCGGCTACGCCGTGGGCGTATTCCTCACCTTCCTGGTGGACGCGGCCTGGTTCCCCGGCGCGGGACACGTCGTGGACGGCTGGTAGGGGCTCGGCGACGCACAAACGGCTGGTAGGCCGCGTCTCTGCATGAACGACTTTTGTCTCGGCGCCGCACAAACGATATTTGAATCGCTGTTTTCACTGCGTAAGGAGCAGGACATTAAACCATGAATCTATCCATCCTCGATCAGTCCCCGGTTCGTGACGGCGTAACGGCCGTGCAGGCCTTCCAGGAAACCCTGACCCTGGCCCGGGAGGCCGAAAGACTGGGCTACCGGCGTTTCTGGGTGTCCGAGCACCACAATGCCCACTGCCTGGCCGGCAGTTCGCCCGAGGTGCTGCTCGCGGCCATCGGATCCGCCACGGAAGAGATGCGCATCGGTTCCGGCGGGGTCATGTTGCCCTATTACAGTCCCTTCAAGGTCGCCGAAAGCTTCTCCGTGCTCACGAATCTCTATCCGGACCGCGTCGACCTGGGGGTCGGAAGAGCGCCCGGCGGCGACATGAAGACCGCCCGGATGCTGGCGCCCGGCGCGGGACCCCGGTTCGAGCAGTTCCCCGAACTCGTCGCCCAACTGGTGGAGATCCTGCAGAACCGTGATTTCGAGCCGCGCGTCACACCGCCTATCCTGTCCCCGCCTCCCGTGTGGATGCTCGGTTCCAGCCCCGAAAGCGCCATGCTGGCCGCCCGCCTGGGGCTACCCTACAATTTCGCCCTGTTCATCAACAGTAACATCGACCCGCGCATCCTGGAATTCTATCGCCACTACTTCGAGCCCTCCGCACAGACGCCGGAGCCGGACACCTGCATCGCGGTCAACGTCATCTGCGCCGACACCGAGGCCGAGGCCCAGCGTCTCGCCCTGAGCCGGGACCTGCTCTTCGCCCGCTTTGCCTCCGGCAAGCCCAGCAATGTCGTACCCACCGGGGAGGAGGCCGAAAAGCACCGTTTCAGCGAGGCCGAACGGGCCTTCCTGGACGACAAGTTCCGCCTGGCGGCCGTGGGCAGCCCGGAACAGGTCCGGGATACTATCGACCGGCTCGCCGATCAGTTCGGTTCCGAGGAAGTCATGGCCGTCACAATCACCCATGATTTCGAAGCCCGGCTGCGGTCCTACGAACTCCTGGCCGAAGTGTACAGGTAGATCGCTTCAATTCAGGACGATCGCTTCAATTAGGATTGCCTGCAGAAATCAAAATGACTACATTGAGATGGCCTCAACTCCCCGCACGCGACAACCGAACAAGGAGCATCTGACATGACCATGGTCATGGAACAAACCGTGCTGAGCGACGCGCAGATCGCGTTCTACCATGAGAACGGATTTCTCCACATCCCGGAGGTATTCACGCCGGAAGAAACGGCCGAACTGTCGGATCAGATGGACCGGCTCGTCGAGGACTGGGCGTTCACGAGCCCCGGATGGAACGGTCCCTGGCGCCTGGCTTACATGGATCCGGAGACCGAGGCAAAGTCCAAGCTGACGGCCATGCACGACCTGCACTTCTATTCCCAGGCCTGGTCTAGGGCCGTCGCCAATCCGCAGCTGGTCGAGGCCCTGTCGCAGTTGCTGGGGCCGAACGTGGAGCTTCACCACACCACGCTGCACATCAAGCCGCCCCAGACCGGTCATCCCTTTCCTCTGCACCAGGACAACCCCTTCTACGGCCATCACGACGGCCGGTACATCGACGTCCTCGTCCACCTGGACGACACCCGCCATGAAAACGGCGAGATCCGCTTCCTGGCCGGCTCGCACAAGTCCGGCCATCTGCAGCACATCACCGAATCGGAAGAGGGTCCCTGTGCACCCCACCTGCCTACGGACGAGTACAAGCTGCAAGACACGGTGGCCGTCCCGGCCAAGGCCGGCGACGTGGTCCTCTTCTGCATCGACACCGTGCACGGCTCCTACATAAACCAGACCCGGAAGCCCCGGCGGCTCGTGCGCATGGGTTACCGGAATCCCGACAACAGGCAGGAATACGGGCAGAGCTTCGGCCGGCCCGGGCTGATGGTGAGCGGCTACCGGGAACGGCGGCCGGGCGACGAACTCCTTCCGGGTAACTGATGTCCGTCATTCCCCTTTTGGGTTACACCGACCGGCTGTCCGGCCGGCCCGGCGATGAAATCGCGTTCAAAGTGAGCAGCGAGTCGTCGGAGCCCTATGACGCCAGCCTCGTCCGGGTGATCTGCGGCGATCCCAATCCCGCCGGTCCCGGCCTTCAACTGGAGGACGTGGACCTTCCATTCGGCGGCGAATTCCCTTCAAGGTCCCAGCCATTCCATCCCGGTTCCCATGCCGTTATCCCCTTCGAAGGACGCTTCCGCACTACCAGCGGAATAGCCATCGCCGCTACGATATGGCCCACGACCCCCGGAAAAGCGCGGCAGGGCATCATCAGTTGCGGAGCCGGCGGAGGGAAGCCGGTCCTGAACCTTTGCCTGGACCGTGGCGCCGTCACTGTGATCGCCCGTTCGTCATCGAACCGGGAAACACTCGCCGCCTGCCGAGGCTCGTCGATCAAGCCCAGGCGATGGTACCGGGTGTGGGCCGGTTACGATGCAGGAAACGGCACGGTAAGCGTAGGATTCCGCGCACTCGACGCACCGCCTGGTACGGCCAATTTCACGGTCGCCGCCATCGGAGCCGTTCCAATTGATGACCTGGGCCGAATCATTGTCGGCGGGATGGACGGCGATCAAGTCCAGGGCCATTTCAATGGGAAGATTGAAGCGCCTTCCCTCGTCGACGTGCCTGTGGAAGAAATCGACGGCCACGCATACGACGTCGAAAGTCATCAAGGCGCCTGGGCCCGTTGGGACTTCGCCCGGGACACAAGTTCGACCCGGGTAGTGGACATCGGGCCGTTCGGACTGCACGGCCGCCTGGTCAACATGCCGGCCCGCGCCATGACCGGTTCCGGGTGGACCGGGGAGGAAATGTCCTGGAAGCACGCACCGGACCAGTACGGCGCCATCCACTTCCACGAAGACGACATCTACGACTTCGGGTGGGAAACCGATTTCACCTTTAAAATCCCGGAGGGCATGCGATCGGGACTCTACGCGGCCCGCATCCGGTGCGGCGAACACGAGGACATGATGCCGTTCTACGTCTGTCCACCCCAAGGCAGGCCCGCCGCGGATCTATGCGTGCTGGCGGCGACCTTTACCTATACCGTTTACGGCAACCACGCACGCCCCAATTTCCATCCATCCTGGCTTGATCGGATCAGCGCATGGAACGCCTATCCCTGGAATCCCGCCGTTCATCCGGAGTACGGGCTGTCCACCTACAACTTTCACACGGACGGAAGCGGGATCTGTCATGCGAATCACAGGCGCCCGCTGTTCTCGCTCCGTCCGGGCTACATCACTTTCGGGGCCACCGAAGGAGACTGTTCGGGGCTGAGGCACCTGCAGGCGGACACCCACCTGTACGCGTGGCTCGAAAAAATGGGCATCTCCTTCGACATCGTCACCGACCAGGAACTGCACGACGACGGCATCAAGGCGATTGAAGGTTACCGGGCCGTAACCACGGGCTCCCATCCGGAATACCACACGCCGCGCACGCTCGACGCGCTGCAACAATACCGGGATCGGGGCGGCCATTTCATGTACCTGGGCGGGAACGGGTTCTACTGGCGCATCGCCGTCCACCCTGAAGGGAACGGAACCCTTGAAATCCGGCGGAATGAAGGCGGCATCCGCGCCTGGGCCGCTGAGCCGGGTGAGTACTTCCAGGCTTTCGACGGCGGTTACGGCGGACTCTGGCGCAGGAACAACCGTCCCCCGCAGCAGCTTGCCGCCGTGGGGTTTTCCGCGCAGGGCAATTTTCATGGATCGTATTATCGCATCGATCCGGACGCCCGCGTCAACCCGGAGACCGCGTGGATCTTCGAAGGGGTGGAAAGCGATACCGTGGGGGACTACGGGTACAGCGGAAACGGGGCCGCCGGCTTCGAACTCGACCGGGCGGACTACCGGCTGGGCACACCCGAAAACACCCGGGTCATCGCAAGTTCCGAAAATCACCACGAATCGTTCATACCCGTTCCCGAAGAGCTGCTCACCCACATCACGACTTGGTCGGGAGAGCCCCTGGAAAAACTGATCCGGGCGGACATGGTATACCAGCGGTCGGACTCGGGCAGCCAGCTTTTTTCCACGGGATCCATCACCTTCTGCGGCACCCTGCTGCACAACGACGCCGACAACGACATATCCAGGATCGTGGCCAACGTGCTGCGCCGATTCCTGTCCCCGGAAGCTTCGAAGCGGAACCCCGCCCCATGAAGATCGCCGTATTCGCCGACGTGCACAGCAACCTGGACGCGCTTGAAACCGTCCTGGACGATATCGATCGATGGCGTCCCGATCGCGTGCTCGTCGCGGGTGACATCATCAACCGGGGGCCGAATCCCCGCGCCTGCACCGAATGCGTACTGGTCCGCGCGGGGGCGGAAGACTGGGGCATGATCTATGGAAACCACGAAAGATACGTGCTGAAATACGGAAAGGGAAACCTGCCCGATCAGGGTCCCGGGTTTGAAATCATCCGGCACACGAAATGGACCTATAATCAACTGGACGGCCTGGTCGAACCGCTCGAAGCCCTGCCTTTTCAGTGGAGCATGACCGATGAATCGGGGAACGAATTCCGCATGGTTCACGCGTCCATGCTGGGCGACCGCAGGGGGATCTTCCCCGATGATTCGGAGGAATCGCTGCGGGAGAAAATCGCCCCGGCGCCGGGGGTGCTGGTGGTGGGACACACGCACCGGCCGCTCATCCGTACCGTGGACGATACTCTGGTCGTCAACGTGGGCGCGGTAGGCGCGCCGTTCGATCGCGATCCCCGTGCGGCCTACGCCCGGATGACATTTGAGGATGGAGCGTGGAAAGCGGAGATCGTCCGGCTCGGCTACGACCGGGAACGGGCGATCGCGGGTTTTGACGAATCCGGCTACCTGGAGGAAAGCGGAGACTTCGCGCGGCTGATCCTGGCGGAATTCCGGGAAGCCCGTTCCCTGATTCCGGGATGGTACCGTGCCTATGAAGACCGGGTGATGGACGGCGAGATGACCTTAAAGGCGTCGGTGGACCTTTACCTTGAATCCTGCCGGATCGCCGGTTGAACGCATGGTGCCTGCCGACGGACATACCGGGTGGTCTGGAATGTACTACAAGCGAGATATGAGGAATCCCTGTCCCCAGTCACGAAAGGACCATGATGCCCAAGAACATCGTCGTACTCATAACGGATACCTTCCGCCACGACAACCTGGGAAGCCGCGCTGAGCGGCCCGTGCGAACACCTGAACTCGACCGTTTCGCCGCTGAACGGGCGACGGAGATCACAAAAGCCCACATGGGCAGCTTTCCAACGATCCCCCATCGCACCGATTTTGCGACGGGGGTGACCGGGTGGCCCCATTACGGCTGGCAGCCCATCGACCTGAGCGGGCCCAACCACGCGGGCAGGATGCTCGGCGAGCAAGGGTACGCCACGCAACTGATCTGCGACTGCCCCCACCTTTTCAAGGCCCGTTTTACGGATGGCTTCGACGCGGCGTACCAGAACCGGGGTCAAGAGGGCGACAAGCCGCTGCTCCACCTCAATGACCCTGTAGATATCGTCGTCCAGGACGAAAAAACCCGCGTACATCCACGCTATCGCGGCCATACGCTCGTCAACCAGCACCGCTGGATCAACCACTACTACCGATACGAATCCGATGTCTTCTCCGCCCGGACCGCGCAAACCGCCATTCGCTGGCTCGAGGAAAACGCCGAGTCCGCTCCTTTCTTCCTGTGGGTGGACTTCTTCGACCCCCATGAGCCCTGGGATCCGCCGGAATACATGGTACGTCACTACGACCCCGGCTACGCGGGACCGCCGATGCTGCATCCGAACTACGGCCCGTCCTCCGCCTACACGCCGGAGGAACTGCACAACCTGTGGGCCCACTACGCGGCAGAGGCGGAGCTCGTGGACCGCCACATCGGCCAGGTCCTGCAGAAGATCGACGACCTGGGCCTTTGGGACGATACCATCGTGACCGTCATGTCGGACCACGGCATGTCCATCGGCGAACACGATCGGACGGGCAAGTCCAACATTCAGGAGGCCGATGGGAGGTTCTGGCCCATATATCCGGAGATCGGCCACGTCATGCTGATGCTGGCCGGCGGGGCGGTGCCTCGCGGGGCGCGGCTGCCGCTGATCACGCAGACGATCGACCTGTTTCCGAGCCTCTGCGACCTCGCCGGCGTCTCGGTAGACCCGCCGAGACCCTTCGACGGTATTTCCTTCGCCGGCACCGTGATGGAAGGCCGGCCCACTCACCGCGAGTACGCGGTCAGCGGCTGCCACCTCGCGGAACCGTCGGGCGGCGTGCCCAGGCGTGTCACGACGCCCTTCCTAGTTACGGATCGTTGGGGCTACGCGCCCGTCGGAGCCGGCGGCAGGCCCGAACTCTACGACCTGCCGAACGACCGTCTGGCCCAGCAAAACGTCGCCGCTGGCAACGAGGCTATCCTGGACGACCTGCATAACCTTTTCTTGGCCCACCTGGCGGAAAACCACGCTCCCCGGGACGTGGCCACCCTCTGGAACAATGCGGGCGGCAGCGGGAACCTCGAGGGCAAGTGGGCCATAGACTACTCGGGGCAATAGGCATCCCAAATAAAACACCGGGGAATGGGTATCCACATAGAAATGGAGTATGCGACCCGATATCCCTCTGGACCGGCAGGACCACTACGCATGGAACCCGTCGACGATCGCATCAGGTTTGAAAAGCTTGTCCATCGGTTCGATCCGGATGCCAGGCTGAAGAGCCATCGCAGCCTGCCCGGCGGCTACTCGG
Source organism: Gemmatimonadota bacterium (assembly GCA_026706345.1). Taxonomy (NCBI): domain Bacteria; kingdom Pseudomonadati; phylum Gemmatimonadota; species Gemmatimonadota bacterium. The sequence goes on from JAPOYX010000036.1 coordinate 18,280, forward strand.
CCGATGTGACGGTCCTGGAAGTGGAAACGGCCGATGGCGGGACCCGGCAACTCATACACCGCCTCCATGGCGAAGTGGACCTCCAGCAGAACCCGAACGTGGCCGCGGACGAGTTCCGCGTGCTACAGTTGACCCACGCCGCGGGGCTACCCACGCCCGCCCCGGTCTACCTGGACGCGGCGGCCCCCCTGTTCCCCACGCCCTCCCTTGTGTTGGAATATGCTGAAGGCGGTACCGATCTGAAGCCCGGAGACCCGGCTGAATACGTGATGCAGATGGCGCACGAGCTGGCCAGGATACACCGGATGGATCTCACCGGGCAGGATCTCTCTTTCCTGCTCGGGTTAGCGGATGCCTGCGCTGACGCCATGGGAAGGCAAGGAGACACGGGCGCTACATCAGCCGACGAGCGGCGGCTCCTTGATCTGCTTACGCCGTATTGGCCGCTCCCTCGCAGCAATTCACCGGTCGTCCTGCACGGCGACTACTGGCCGGGGAACACGCTCTGGCGGAATGGACGCCTTACGGCGGTCATCGACTGGGAGGACACCCGCCGGGGGGATCCGCTCTTCGACGTGTCGAACGCCCGGTTCGAGATCCTGATGCTCTTCGGCCCCGAAATCATGGATGCGTTCACCCGCCACTACGAATCGCTGAACCCGGTGGAGTTCGGATGCCTGCCCTGGTGGGATGTTTACACGGCGTTTCGCGTAGTGAACAAACTCGACTTTCTCGCGACTGCAGCACGGGACGAATCCCTGATTCGCGCCGATCACCATTGGTTCGTCGAGCAGGCCCGGAGCCGCATGGGATCGTGCCGGACCGCGCGTGGATCGCGAAAATAACCCTTGCCTGGAGCCCCTCCTCGGCGTACATTATACGCCGAAGTTTTCGGGGCGTAGCGCAGTCAGGTAGCGCACCAGCATGGGGGGCTGGTGGTCGCTGGTTCAAATCCAGTCGCCCCGATTCCGGCAAGGCAGCCACCGGGACCTTGCCCTTTGACCGGTCATACATCGGGGCGTAGCGCAGCCCGGTCAGCGCGCCTGCTTCGGGAGCAGGAGGTCGGGAGTTCAAATCTCCCCGCCCCGATCCGATTTCTCCAACAGCTTACGTCCATCCTGAAATCCCTGCCTACCTCGCGTGCCCGATGTGTGCTCGGTCGATACGCTCGAACCGGAGATGAAGGACTCCAGGGCCCGGCAGATCGAACTTGGAACGGAGACTGCTGTTCCTTCTCCATTACGGAGACAACAAACTTAACTTGTAACGTACTGGATCTGGTTCGCAATGGAGCACACTCTGAATGCTACGCGGTGCAGTCCTGCTGCGAGCAATCTCAGACTGTATCGCCTGTGCGAGGTAAAGGGCAGTTTCCTCAGTCAGGAAGACACAAGGTAACGTGTTTACTGGGAATACCATCAAGCCAAACATGAAATTCGGTGTCTATCGATGCACATAACTGTGTCTCATCTAGTCTCAATATTTCGAGATTCTGTAGATTTAGGAGTTCGCGAGGTAACTCCCCGATCATTGATATATTCTTATGGAGATACAAGTGCTCTAACGCGGTGAGACTGCCGTATTCTGCCGGAACGTTTCCACTCAGGTTGTTTTCAGAGAGGCCGATACTAGTCACATTGGCAAGACCTCCAAGATTCGAAGGGATCGGGCCGCTTAGTTGGTTTTCGTCAAGGTAAAGTAGACGAAGATTTGTTAGATTACCAATACTAGGAGGGATTTCACCCTCTAAATCGTTTTCATGTAAGCGCAGTAACTCAAGATTGGCAAGGTTACCCAATCCGGAAGGAATCTCACCACTTAAGTTATTATCCCAAAGGTATAGTATGCTTAAATTGATGAGTTTTCCAATATCAGATGGGATCTCACCCGTTAAGCCTGTCCTGGAAAGGTCAAGGTAAACAAGGGTCGTGACGTCTGCGAGCCATGATGGGAATTCCACCGACAGATTATTGCGGCTAAGATTCAGGACCCGGAGTGGTAGATCGCCCAACGCCTGCGGGATTTCTCCACTTCGATTTGTGCTACCTAGATTTAAGGACGCAAGTTTCGGGAGATCACCTATCCACAGTGGGATTTCACCGCCGGTTAAATCGAGACGGCTAAGCCACAAGGCTTTGAGATTAGTAAGTTTCCCCAGTTCTGATGGGATCTCGCCGCTAAAAGAGTTACCATCAAGATAAAGATCTACAAGACTGGAAAGTCCCCCAAGCATTGATGGGATTTCTCCACTTAAGTCGTTATGAGAGAGATCCAGATATTCAATCTTATTTAGATTGCGTAACTCTAATGGAATTGGACCGCTGAGGTCATTTAGACTAAGATCCAGTCGTTTCAGATCCGGTATCTTACCGAATTCCGACGGCATCGCCCCACTCAGCCTATTCCTTCGGAATTCTAAGCGTTCTACGCGCCCTGTCGCCTTCGTAGTGACTCCAAACCAGGTGCTGATTGGTAAATCGCTAAGCCAATTGGTGTTGTTTGTCCAGTTGGGACCGTCTGTAGCAAGATAGATAGAAACTAACACGTTCCGATCGGGATTCACTGGGGTCCGGACTGTAACCGGCACGCTTACCGATACGACTCCCGCGGTCGCTGTGATTTCTGCGGAGCCGTTCTTCAATGCGGTCACCAGACCGTCTACACTCACGCTCACCACGTCCATATCGCTACTCGACCAATTAACGATCGCGCCTGCAATCGCGTTACTGTACTGATCCAGCACCGTGGCGGTTAGCGACACTGTCTCCCCGATCGCGCTTAACGTCGCCGACTGCGGTGTGATCGCGATGCTGGACGGAACTGGCTGAGGGGGCGGAACAGGCTTCGTCGGGCTGTCCTTCCCGCATGCTGCAAGGACTGTGGAAAACAGTACTACAAGGAGTAACTTGATGGAAAGCGAACTGTAGACAGTCATCGAAGGCAGTTTGCAACTACTACGCATACGTATCTTTCTATTTCGTGCGTGTAATAAAACGGGATCACATTTTAGCCGGCATGGAATCCTTTCATTGTAACATTGCCGCAACGTAATATAGATTATGGGGATGGGAAGAGAATAGTCGAAATCGGATGCGCATAACACATCGCATGCAGTTCCGAAGGAGGATCCTTAAATGACGAATCGGTTACGCTTCCTGCCGGTCGCTGTCCTGTTTGGCGCCGCGCTATTGCTTACTACGCCTGGTCCAGCCCAGTCCCAAGTATCCGATCAGCCGGACACGCCCTTCAAGCTCGCCACCTTCGAGGCCACGGGAACCGTTCGGATCGGCATGGCCGTCCAGACGGACCAGGACAAGCTGATGGATCTGCACGAGGCCAACGCCCATGTCACCCGGCAGCTGGGTTTACCTGTCGTTTCCATTCCGAAGGAAATGCGCGCGTTGATAGAACGGTACGACGCTGTTTCCAACCGCATGTATACGATCGCGAACTACATGGGTGCCGAGGACCGGTTGTCGAACCCGGACCTCGCCTTTGTATTCGATCCGAAGGATGTCTCCGTCAAGGCGCCGATAAAGTACCCCTACAACCTGCTGGCCGCCGCGGCGAACTATCGGGCCCACGCGGACGAGATGGAAGAATCGGCCATCGGGGGTGCGGGCTTTGCCGCCGTCGAAGTGGACGTGGACAAGGAAGAGCCGTACTTCTTCGCCAAGTCGCCCCGCTCCACCATCATCGACCCGGGGGAGCCCTACTACGTTCCGGAGAACGTGAACATAGACTGGGAAGCGGAGCTGGCCATCATCATCGGCCGGCCGGCCCTAGACCTCACCCTCGAAAACGCCCATGACTATGTCTTCGGCTACAGCATTGTTTTCGACGTCAGTCGCCGGGGCGGCGCCGGGCTGAAGCCTATCAACCGGATGTTTCCCGGTCCAAACTGGTTCAACAGCAAGAGCAGCGACCGCGCCGCGCCTTTCGGGCCCTACATCGTGCCCAAGGAATTCATCCAGCATGACGACCTCGACATAAAGACCTGGGTCAACGGCGTGATCAAACAGGACAGCAATACCAGTTACATGATCTACGACGAAGCCCATATTCTCCGGTATCTGAGCTCGGTGCAGACCCTCTACCCCGGGGACGTGATCGCCACGGGCACGCCGGATGGCGTGGGCCGGGCCCGCAACCCGCCCGAGTACCTCATGCCGGGCGACCTGGTGGAAATGGAGATCGAGGGGATCGGCAGACTCGTTACCCCCATGGAAGCCAAGCCCTGAAACGAGGATATGGATGGAAATCGCACTGAAACATGCAGAATTTCGCGTCGACGCACGCCAGCTACACGGGTTCTGCCGTATGAAGACGCTTGTTATCGTGCTTCTGTGTGGAACGATCGCCTCCGGCTGCGGACCTTCGACGGAAAACGAATCCCCGCCCCAATCCACCCAAAACGACGAATTCGTCCTTCGCTCCGACGCGCTGACCGAAGGCCGTACGCCGCCAGAACCCGATCCCGCGAGCTACGGCATGGACCCGGAAACCGACCGGTTTATCTATCCCGCGGCAACACCGCATCAGCACGAGCCAAAACCCTTCGAAGGCCAGTTGGACTACTGGGATACGAACGAGTACGCCAGAGACATGACCGTCGAGGCCTACTACCCGATCACCGTCGAACCCTTCCATACCTGGCAGAACATCGTGGATTTCGGCGGCCGCCGGTACATGTACCAGTACGTGCGGCGCGCCTTGAAAATCTATGATATCACCGATCCGAAGGATCTGAAGGTCGTGCACGAGAAGGGCGGCACGTGGACCCGGGAAGGACCCGGCGAAGAGGTCAACCCGTATGCGGAAAGCGACATGTTCGGCGCCGCGTCCATCCAATGGAACAAGGACCTGGGCAAATACATCATGGTGCAGGCCTTCGAGATCCGCCGCTTCGGCGTGCTGAGCGACAAGCGTACGGAGCCGGACAAGGTGAAGGCGATTCGCCAGGCCAATCATCTCAAGGGGTTCAAGGTCTACGAGATGAACGGTCCCCTGCCGGAAGACTGGGTCCTGCAGTCGGAGACGACCACCGACTACCGGCATCCCAACGCGCCCATAGGCGAACAGCAGGGTTCCGGCGTGCGGGACATCCCGGCCTATCACGGTGGAAAGTACATGTTCGTCGCCGCCGCGCCGAGCGCGGAGTACGCGCTTACCGAATACCCGAGCGACCTGTATTCGGCCGGTTACCAGGCGTGGGACATGACCGACCCGGCCAATCCGGTGTTCCTCAGCCAGTTCAACGTGCCGGGACAGAAGCTGGGCGACCCGGACGACGAAGCCGCCTACCGGGCCAATCCCCGTGCGGGGAACCGGACTTCCTGGTTCGGCGCGCGCATGTCGATCTTCATGTCTAAACCGGTGGAGGAAGGCGGCAGGTATGGATACGCCGCCATGGGCGGACTGGGATTCTACGTGCTGGACATCTCGGATCCGGCCGATATCAAGGCGCTGGGGCACCTCAACTTCCCGCCCAGCGTAGCGGGCACCGAAGGCGACTACGTCAATGTGACGCAGGTGGAGAAGACCGGGGTGGTCTACTTCTCCGGCTACCCATTGAACGAAGACGGCTGGGAGCCCTACAAGGACATCTTCATGATCGACGTGAGTGATCCCGCCAATCCCAGGCTGCTCGGCACGTTGCCCAGGCCGGTGCCGCCCGCGGATGCGCCATTTACGGATTTCGTGCAGCGGCGCGGGAGTTTCGGTCCGAAGCGAAGCGGCTACTATACCCAGCCCGGAAAACCGAAGGATGATATCCTTCTCTACGCCTTCTACAACGCCGGCGTGCAGGTTTTCGACGTATCCGACCTTTCCGATCCGAAGATCACCGCCTACTTCGTGCCGAAATTCGATCCGTCCCGGACCCCGGACTACGCACTAGGCAATCTGACCCACGGCATTTACGTCGAATACGACCGCAACCTAGTCTGGCTGTTCACCAACCACGGATTCTACTGCCTGTCGACCCCCGCGCTGGGAGAACCGGATTTCGGTCCGCCCGAAACGCCCTGGCCGGAACGATAGGTAGAAACTCATGCGTGCGCTGAAATCATGATCAAGGCCGTTCTGACCGACCTCGACGGCGTCGTACGCCGGTGGGACCCCGATATTGTCGAACAGGCCGAGATCGCTGCGGGTCTTCCCAAGGGTGCGCTCCTGGGTACAGCCTTCGAATCCCGGTTATTGCTTCGTGCCACGACCGGCCGGATTTCGGATGCCGACTGGCGGCGAGAGGTTGCCAGACGGCTGCGGCACGGATTTCCGGCGGCCGACGCCGAAGAAGCGGTGCGTTTGTGGTCCCTTTCGCCCGGCGAGATCGAAGCGGACGTACTGGATCTGATGCAGCAGTGCCGCAAGCGCGCCAGGCTGGTGATGATTACGAATGCCACGACCAAGCTCGTTTCCGATCTCCAGCGACTGGGAATCGACCGCTCATTCGACCACATCGTCAACTCATCTTAGGTAGGCCATGTCAAACCTCAACGCGAGATATTCGACTCGGCCCTCACCCATCTCCATATCGAGCCAGACGAGGCCCTGTTTATCGACGACAGGAACGAAAACGTGTCCGCCGCAGCCGAAACTGGAATCAATGGTCATCATTTCAGAACATTAGAAGGGCTGAAGCAGGTGTTGGCGAGATACGGGCTGCCGGGTTGAGTGTCCCCACGAGAGGTATTCACGTCAAGGCGCCTACCGTCGGGCGGCTCATGCCATAACCGCCGGGCGGCTCATGCCATAAAGGGCTTTACATCAATAAGCCTGCGTACTACATTGGGAAGACATTTGCAATTCTGCGCTTAAATGTCTTTTAAATGCAAACATCGCTCGATTTGTATTAAAGTTACTCCAGCCCTGACCCGTTATCGGGCTTTCGGGCAGTTCCGTACCTTAACAGCATTTTAAGCTGCTTCGTCGCCTCTTCGGTCATCCGCTCTTCGTAGAACCGTAGTATTGGCAATTCGCAGCACCATTCAATCCGCTTCATGGGAGGCAGCGTGTGATGAGTCGATTTTCCCCTATGTTTCGATGGACGCCGCCGATGATCGTGCTGGCCCTGGCGATCGCGGCGATAACATCCTGTGAACCCGCGGCACAGAGGACGCCGGGCAAGATTATCCCGGTGGAACAGCCCGATTCCGAATGGCGCATGCTGGGCCGCGATCTGGCCTACACGCGTTATTCCCCGCTGGATCAGATCAACGCGGACAACGTGGGACGCCTCGAGGTGGCCTGGCGTTGGAAACAGGACAACTACGGTCCCAGACCCGAGTTTTACGCTCAGCCTGTACCCATCTACGTGGGCGGCATGCTGTATTCCACGGCGGGTACCCGGCGGAGCGCCATGGCCATTGAACCCGAAACGGGCGAGACGATGTGGACCTACCGGCCCGTGGAAGACCAGGAACGGTGGGCGACGGCTCCGCGCCGCAATTCAGGCCGAGGCGTTTCATTCTGGACCGATGGGCAGGGCGACAACCGGGTCATCCTGATCACCCGGGGATTCTACCTGGTGGCCCTGGACGCCGAAACGGGGATTCCCGTGGCCGGCTTCGGCAATAACGGCGGCGTCGACATGATGGAAGGTTGGCGCAACGCGGAGAACGTTACGCCCGTGGGAAACCTGGCCAACACGTCTCCCGCGACGGTCGTGGAAGACATCATTCTCGTTCCGCCGGCTCTCGCCGCGGGATTCCGGCCCCGGTCGATGACCAACTCACCGGGTGACGTCGTGGCCTACGACGCCCGCACCGGCGAAATCCTCTGGAAGTTCAAGGTCATTCCGGACGACGGCGAGGAAGGCTCCGATACCTGGGAGCAGAATTCGAGGGCCTATACCGGTAACGCCGGCGTCTGGACCTCCATTTCTGCCGACACCGAACTGGGCTATGCCTATCTGCCCATCGAGGCGCCGACGAACGATTACTACGGAGGGCATCGCCTGGGCGACAACCTGTACGCGAACAGCCTGGTGGCGGTGGATTACACGACCGGCGAGAAGATCTGGCATTTCCAGATCGTCCATCACGATATCTGGGACTACGACAATCCCGCCGCGCCGATCCTGGCCGACGTGACCATCGACGGCGTGGAGCGGAAGATCGTCATCCAGAATACGAAGCAGGGATACTCCTACGTCTTCGACCGGGTGACCGGCGAACCCATCTGGGACATGCCCGAAACAGATGTACCCGCGACGGATGTACCCAACGACCGGGCCTCGCCCACACAGCCGATTCCCGTAAAGCCCGCGCCGTGGGAGCACCAGGGCATCAAGCCGGACGACCTGGTGGACTTCACGCCGGCGGTGCGCCAGGAGGCGATCAACCTGATGGCGAACCACCGCTATGGACCGCTCTACCAGCCTCCATCGCTTGCGGAAGCGCCGGATGGAACGATCGGTACGATCCAGATCCCGGGCGCCAACGGCGGGGTCAACTGGAACATGACCTGCCTGGACCCGGTCTCCGGCGTCAATTTCATCCCGTCCAATACCAGCATATCGAAGCTGGCGCTGCGCGCTCCGGATCCCGAGGAGTCGGACATGGACTACTTCTCGGCCGGCCTGAGAGCGCCGCGTGTCTTTGGAGAGATCCCACTGGTCAAGCCGCCCTGGGGACGCATCACCGCGGTCGACATGAACTCCGGCGACCACGTCTGGATGGTGCCTAATGGCGATACGCCGCAGGCTATCAAGGATCTGCCGGAACTCGCCGGCGTCGATCTGCCGAGAACCGGCAAGGCCACCCGGATCGGGTCCCTGGTGACGAGCACGCTGCTTTTCGCGGGAGAGGGATACGGAGGTGATCCGTACTTCCACGCCTACGACAAGGCGACGGGCGAAGTAGTAGCGTCCATCGAACTGCCGGCGTCCCAGAGCGGCATGCCCATGACCTACATGCACAACGACGTGCAGTACATAATCATGACGGTCGGCGCCAGCGGCCATCCAGCCGAACTGGTCGCGTTGAAGCTGGGCGAAG